>NZ_JBLKDA010000028.1:0-64623 GCF_047530215.1 Enterobacter sp. 01-M-03-SI-ECC | reverse complement strand
GGTGCATAAATCCGGTGGTTACAAGCAGTCTTCGGTGGAGCGGTAGTTCAGTCGGTTAGAATACCTGCCTGTCACGCAGGGGGTCGCGGGTTCGAGTCCCGTCCGTTCCGCCACTTATTAAAAGCCCTGAGCTAACGCTCAGGGCTTTTTTCTTATCTGACGTTTAATTATTGCGAAATCAGCAAAAATCCTCTGCGTTTTTCGATATTTTTCTCTATAACAACGCCAGCGATAATCTTCCTCAGTTTACGAACATAATGATTGAGGAACAGTATGACTCTCCCTGCATTTGGTCTGGGCACTTTCCGCCTGAAAGACGACGTTGTTATCGCATCGGTTAAAACCGCACTCGAACTGGGCTATCGCGCCGTTGATACGGCACAGATCTATGAAAACGAAGCTGCCGTTGGACAAGCTCTTGAAGAGAGCGGTGTACCGCGTAATGAACTGTTTATCACCACGAAAATCTGGATTGAGAATCTCAGCAAAGACAAGCTGATCCCAAGCCTGAAAGAGAGCCTGAAAAAACTGCGTACTGACTACGTCGATCTGACGCTGATCCACTGGCCATCACCAAACGATGCCGTCTCCGTGGAAGAATTCATGCTGGCGCTGCTGGAAGCGAAAAAGCAGGGCTTAACCCGCGAAATTGGTATCTCCAACTTCACCATTCCGCTGATGGAAAAAGCCATCGCCGCTGTTGGCGCAGAAAATATTGCGACCAACCAGATAGAGCTGTCTCCATACCTGCAAAACCGAAAAGTCGTGGACTGGGCAAAACAGCACGGGATCCACATCACCTCATACATGACGCTGGCCTACGGTAAGGCGCTGAAAGATAAAGTGATTACGCGTATCGCTGAGAAACATAGTGCGACCGCTGCCCAGGTTATTCTGGCATGGGCAATGGGTGAAGGTTACGCCGTGATCCCATCTTCAACTAAACGTGAAAACCTGGCGAGCAACCTGTTAGCAACGGATCTTCACCTGGATGCTGACGATAAAAAAGCGATCGCAGCACTTGAGTGCAACGATCGCCTGGTTAGCCCGGAAGGTTTAGCGCCTGACTGGGACTGATATTAACCCCTCTGTACTCAAAACCCTCACACAGCTCCTCCGGGAGCTGTTTTTATATGTTCACTCAGAAAATCAATAAAGGCACGAATGCGCGTACTCACCGCTCTGTCACTGTAATACACCGCGCTAAAAGGCATTTCGACCGGCAGGCGTTTGTCGGCCATCAATTCCACCAGTTCACCTCGCGCAATCTCCTTATCAATCATATAGTCTGACAAGCAGGCGATACCATTGCCTTCGAGGCATAGCTGCTTCAGCGTTTCCCCGCTGTTAGACGACAACCCGCTAGTAATTTCATGAAGTTGCCCATCATGGCAGGCAACAGGCCAGGTGTTCAGCGACGCTGGCTCCGTAAAGCCGAGGCAGAGATGCTGCTTCAGCTCTTCAACCGTCTCCGGTTTACCATGTTCGGCAATATACTCTGGCGATGCGATAATTTTGCGGTAGCTGGCAAACAGAGGGCGGGCACGCAGGCTTGAATCTGTCAGGGTCCCCGCCCGGATAGCCACATCTACCTTTCGCTCGATGAGGTTGATAAACGTCTCGGAAGAGACCAGAGAAAGCGTCATTTCAGGATAGCGTTCGCGAAAAGGTTTGATCAGCGGCATCAAAAAGTGAAGTACGACCGGCGTGGCCGCGTCAATGCGCAGCAACCCACGCGGCGTGCTGCGGGTTTCCATAATCTCCGTCTCCGCTGCGGCCATCTCCTGCAGTACCGACTGCACGCGGCGGAAATAACGCTCTCCTTCTTCCGTCAGGCTCAGCTGACGCGTCGTTCGGTTGAGCAGGCTCACGCCCAGCTTCATCTCCAGCTTTTTTACCGAGCGGCTAATGGCGGAATTAGCCTGCCCCAGCTGTTCGGCCGCGCGGCTAAAGCTGCCGCTTTCAACGACGGCGACAAAGATTGTCAGCTCTTCTGACGTTGCTTTCATTGTTGCACCACCCGCAAAATTCTATTGATATTTTGACCATTTTTGTTATTTAAGCACTGGCCCATACTGCCTGTCATCTTAATCCTGATGATAAGGAGTATTTTATGCCACTGGCGCTGCTTGCCCTGACGATCGGTGCCTTCGCAATTGGCACGACCGAATTTGTTATCGTGGGACTGGTTCCCACCATTGCTAATCAGCTTGCGATCTCGTTGCCTTCCGCCGGGCTGCTGGTCTCTATCTACGCTCTGGGCGTCGCCGTCGGTGCGCCCGTGCTGACGGCCCTCACCGGACGTTTCCCACGTAGGTAGCTATTAGTTGCATTAATGGTGCTGTTCACCGTCGGCAACATGCTGGCCTGGCAGGCGCCGGGCTACGCCACGCTAGTCATCTACGCGGTTACGGCGCTGGGCTATGGCGGCGTATTCACCGCCTTCACCTTCCTGGCGCCGATGATGCAGGATTTGGCGGGCTTTTCACCCAGTGCCGTAAGCTGGATTTTGCTGGGATACGGTATTTCCGTTGCTATTGGTAATATCTGGGGCGGCAAGCTGGCAGATAAGCACGGTGCGGTACCTGCGTTGAAGTTCATCTTCGCCGCCCTGGCCGTTCTGCTGATGGTTTTCCAGTTCACCGCTTCGGTACAGTACGCCGCGCTGGTCACGGTGCTGGTCATGGGGATCTTCGCCTTTGGTAATGTGCCAGGGCTTCAGGTTTACGTTGTCCAGAAAGCCGAACGCTATACGCCAAATGCGGTGGATGTGGCATCGGGCCTGAACATTGCCGCTTTTAATATCGGCATCGCGCTGGGCTCCATTATTGGCGGACAAACCGTCGAACACGCTGGTTTAACCCAGACCCCGTGGGTTGGTGCGGCGATCGTCCTGGTGGCCCTGCTGCTGATAGGCCTGAGTGGACGCCTTGATAAAACTGCTCGCGTGGTGCTGGGTTAATATCAGTAAGCGCTTGCTTACAAAACTGGAAAGCGGTTTCTCAGAAATTGCGTTGAAAGTGTGACCTAAAGTCCCTATAACATTAGAACCAGTCCGTTTTCCGGGCTGGTTCATGTTACAGAGGCTGTTTCCAAAAGTGCGAAAAAATACCTATGCCATGCGTTATGTTGCCGGAATGCCCGCGGAGAGGATCTTGCCTCCGGGTTCGTTTGCGAGCATAAGCCAGGCATTACCCGCCGGCACGCCGTTAAGCAGCGATGAAAAAATCCGCGTGTTGGTGTGGAATATCTTCAAGCAGCAGCGTGCGGAGTGGTTATCGGTCCTCAAGAATTTTGGCAAAGATGCCCACCTGGTTCTGCTCCAGGAAGCGCAAACCACCCCTGAGCTGGTGCGGTTTGCCACCACGAACTATCTTGCCGCCGACCAGGTGCCTGCGTTTGTCCTGCCACAGCATCCCTCGGGCGTGATGACGCTTTCAGCGGCACATCCGGTCTACTGCTGCCCGCTGCGCGAACGCGAGCCCATCCTGCGCCTGGCGAAATCTGCGCTGGTGACGGTCTATCCGCTGCCGGATACCCGAATGCTGATGGTGGTGAATATCCACGCGGTAAACTTCAGCCTGGGCGTGGATGTCTATAGTAAGCAGTTACTTCCCATTGGCGATCAGATAGCGCATCACAGCGGGCCCATCATTATGGCAGGCGATTTCAATGCCTGGAGCCGTCCGCGCATGAACGCGCTGTACCGCTTTGCGCGCGAAATGTCGCTGCGTGAAGTACGTTTTAGCGATGACCAGCGCAAAAAAGCCTTTGGTCGTCCTCTCGATTTTGTATTCTATCGTGGGTTGAGCGTTCACGACGCCTCCGTGCTGGTGACGCGCGCCTCCGATCACAACCCTCTACTCGTCGAATTCAGTCCCGGCAAACCTGATAAATAATGGTGCGTCAGGTCTGCCGTGGGGCAGGCCTGTGCGGGTGCTGCCCTTTATTTTTCACTCACAAAGGACAGTACGATGACAACAACACACTCCCATCATGACAACGTAGAAAAACAGTTTGGTTCTCAGGCAGGCGCCTATCTGAGCAGCGCCGTACACGCTTCCGGTCGCGATCTGGTGCGTCTCGGTGAGCGCCTGTCGGCATTTCCGCAGGCGCATGTGCTGGATTTAGGCTGCGGGGCAGGACATGCCAGCTTTACGGCCGCGCAGCAGGTGGCGCACGTAACCGCGTATGACTTATCCAGCCAGATGCTGGACGTTGTTGCCGAGGCGGCGAAGGCGAAAGGGTTGAACAACATTGATACGCGCCAGGGCTATGCCGAATCCTTGCCGTTTGACGATGCGTCGTTTGACGTGGCGATCAGCCGTTATTCTGCGCACCACTGGCATGATGTCGGCCAGGCATTACGCGAGGTTAAACGTGTCCTGAAGCCGGGCGGTACCTTCATTATTATGGATGTGATGTCCCCTGGACATCCGGTGCGTAACATCTGGCTTCAAACGGTAGAGGCGCTGCGCGATACCTCGCACGTGCAAAACTACGCCAGCGGAGAGTGGTTGTCATTTATCACGGAAGCGGGCCTGATTACGCGCGCGCTGATTACCGACCGCTTGCCGCTGGAGTTCAGCTCGTGGATCGCGCGTATGCGCACCCCGGAAGCATTAAGCCAGGCGATCAGGCTGTATCAGGAGAGTGCGTCCGCAGAAGTAAAGGCGTACTTTGAACTGCAGGACGATGGCTCATTCACCAGCGACATCATCATGGCTGAAGCGCAAAAAGCGGGATAAACAAAAAAGGCACCGAGGGGAATCGGTGCCTTTTTATCTTTAGATCGTGTTATCAGGAGTCTGGCGTGGCGCTGTTCTTCACAAACAGCGTCAGCTGGTCGCCAGGTTTCAGATTGTCAGTATCATTGTTCCAGCGCATCACATCCTTGATGTTCACGCCGTGTCGTTTTGCGATACTGGACAGTGAATCGCCCTTGCGCACGCGATAGGTAATGCTATCGCTATTGCTGGCGAGACGCTGTGCGCTGCTACCTGCACCCACCGTCAGCGTTTGACCCACTTTCAGACCTGAGCCGCGCAGATTATTCCACTGCTGCAGATCTTTCGCATTCACGCCAAGACGTGACGCAATGCCCGAAAGCGTATCACCTGAACGAACCTTATAGCTGCGGCTGTTAACTGATGATGCATCCGCGATCAGCGTTGACTGAACGGCAGCGATTTCACCAGAAGCTAAAGACTCACGTAACTGATCGGCATGTTTCTGCGGAACCATTACATACTGCGGGCCACTTGCCCCCAGCGTTGAGCCTTTAACGCCAGCATTAAAGGTTTTCAATTTACTTACCGACATACCCGTCATATCAGCAACCTGTTGAATATCAACTGGATTACTGAGGCGAACGCGCGCCAGTGCACGACTCTCGTCTGGTGTTGGCAGTTGTACACCGTAACGCTTGCTGTTCTTGAGAATATCGCTCAGTGCCAGCATTTTCGGTACGTAAATCTTTGTTTCCTGTGGCAGTGAGAGCGACCAAAAATCGGTGGATTTACCCCGTGCTTTATTCGCTTTCATTGCCTTCAGTACACGACCTTCGCCGCTATTGTACGCTGCGACCGTTAACAGCCAGTCGCCGTCAAACATCTTGTTCAGACGTTGCATCATGTCGAGAGCGGCTGTCGTTGAAGCGACAACATCGCGACGCGCATCATAGTTGCGGGTCTGTTTCAGACCATAGTTTCGCCCGGTGCTCGGAATGATCTGCCAAATGCCTGCGGCATTGGCGCCAGACGTCGCGTGTGGGTCAAAAGCGCTCTCCACTATGGGTAGGAGTACCAGCTCCATAGGCATGTTACGTTTCTTAACTTGCCCGGCTATCCAGTACATATACGGCTCTGCCCGTAACGTTACATCGTGGAGATAGCTCTTATTACTTAAATACTTCTGTTTCTGTTCGCGAATCCGGGTATTTTCCGGAATTCCCATCTTTAGCTCGTCGCCAATAGAGGTCCACAAGTCTTGATCCTGCGCGAAAGATGTTCCATCGTCCATCCAGCGCGCCGAACTTGCAAACTTCCCTGCTTCCCCTTGACCAGCTGCAGAAAGGCTCTGTGCGTGCTGTTGTACGTTGCTGCCGTTCTGCGACTGGCAACCTACAAGCAGGACAGAGGCGAGTAATATCGCTTTTGCCTTCATGTGTGTGTCAATAGTTGCTTAAAAGACGAGCGATGATAACGGCGAAATTTTGAAAAGGCAACCCGCAATTATCTGAAGTTATCTTTCTTTGACCTTAACCATGCAAATCGCTGTTCTGGTTGTTGCAAATTTGTTTCTTGGTTAATTTTATTAATTAAATCAATATCATCTGTTCGCAAAAATAAATTAATTTGCCGCTCGTTTTTCAGAATTACGGGGAGTGTTTTTTGGTTTTTTGCACGTAACTCCTTCACTTTGTGATAATAATCCTGAATCGTTCGATCCTCAGGTAAGAGGCTCACCGCAAACTTCATATTTCCTAATGTATACTCATGGGCGCAACAAATAACGGTGTCGTCGGGCAGGGCGTTAATCTTCTGTAAAGACTGATACATTTGCGCTGGCGTGCCTTCAAACAGTCTTCCGCAGCCGCCGGAGAACAGCGTGTCGCCGCAAAAAAGATAAGGCTTACTGTAGAAACACAGATGTCCTAAAGTGTGACCGGGCGTAGCAAATACGGAAAACTCCCACTCGCGTATGAGGATTTTTTTGCCTTCTTCGACTACTTGCGTGATCCCCTTATCTTGTGCCTCGGCCGGTCCGTAAACCACCAGATGCGGAAAGTGGTCGCGCAGTTCAGGCACGCCGCCAGTATGGTCGTTATGATGATGCGTCAACAGAATGGCCTCAGGCTGCCAGCCGTTCTCCTTTATTGCGCGCAGAACCGGGGCCGCTTCTCCGGGATCGACAATGACGCATCGACGTTCATCGTCAACCAAAACCCAGATGTAATTGTCCTCAAAAGCGGAAATACTGATAAGATTCATACATTACCTCTATTAGCGTGGCGGGTGTGTTGATGAAACCGGCAAGGATACCTCAGGCTGTCGCAGCACCGGAACGTTGGGCAGAATTGCCCTGGGGTGAATACTATCGCGAGGCCTTAGAGCAACAGCTGAAGCCCTGGCTGGCGAAAATGTATGGCTTTCACCTGCTTAAGATTGGCAATCTCAGCGCGGAAATCAATACCGAAAGCTGCGCTATCTCGCATCAGGTGAATGTCTCTCTCGGCGGATCGCCGGTACAGGTGAAAGCAGACCCGCTGCATCTGCCGTTTGCGGAAAAATCCGTCGATGCGTGTTTGCTCGCACACACGTTACCCTGGTGCAGCGATCCGCACCGTCTGCTGCGCGAGGCCGATCGCGTGCTGATTGACGACGGCTGGCTGGTACTGAGCGGATTTAATCCGCTGAGCCTGATGGGGCTGCGTAAGCTGGTGCCCGTGCTGCGCCGGACGCCGCCTTACAACAGCCGGATGTTTACCCTGATGCGCCAGCTCGACTGGCTTTCGCTGCTGAACTTTGAAGTGCTCTGCTACGGCGGTTTTCAGGTGCTGCCCTGGGCGCGGCAGGGGGGCGTCTTGCTGAGCGCGCATTTGCCTGCGTTAGGCTGCATGCAGTTTATCGTCGCGCGTAAGCGAACCATTCCCCTTACGCTGAATCCCATGAAGCAGAGCAAATCGAAAACGCCGATCCGCCAGACCGTTGGCGCCACGCGGCAGTACAGAAAGCCCTGATCAGGCGTCAGGCTGATACCCCGCGTCTTCATGCGCTGGGTTAGAGGCTGCCGCACGCGCCAGTTCGTCGCAGCGTTCGTTTTCCGGATGGCCGGCGTGCCCTTTAACCCACTCCCATTTAATCTGGTGTTGCCCCAGGGCGGCATCAAGCCGTTTCCACAGATCGACGTTCTTGACCGGCTTCTTATCGGCGGTCTTCCAGCCGCGTTTTTTCCAGTTATGGATCCACTGGGTGATCCCCTGGCGCACGTATTGACTGTCGGTACTTAACACCACGTCGCAATGTTCTTTTAACGCCTCCAGCGCCACGATGGCCGCCATCAGCTCCATCCGGTTGTTGGTGGTCAGAAAATAGCCTTCGCTAAAGGTTTTTTCATGCTGGCGATAGCGCATAATCGCGCCGTAGCCGCCGGGACCTGGGTTGCCGAGACAAGATCCATCGGTGAAAATTTCTACCTGTTTACGCATCTCTGGTAGACTTCCTGTATTCGAAACGTTCAGTTAAACGATAAGTCTGACATAAATGACCGCTATGAGCACTGCAATTACTCGCCAGATCGTCCTCGATACCGAAACCACCGGTATGAACCAGATCGGCGCGCACTATGAAGGGCATAAGATCATCGAGATCGGCGCCGTTGAAGTGGTGAACCGTCGTCTTACGGGGAACAACTTCCACGTCTACCTCAAGCCCGATCGGCTGGTGGATCCCGAAGCGTTCGGCGTTCACGGAATTGCCGATGAGTTCTTGCTGGATAAGCCGACGTTTGCGGATGTCGCTGACGAGTTCCTGGAATACATCAAGGGCGCCGAGCTTGTCATCCATAACGCATCGTTCGATATCGGCTTTATGGACTATGAATTCAGCAAGCTTAATCGTGATATCCCGAAGACGAACACCTTCTGTAAGGTGACGGATAGCCTGGCGCTGGCAAGGAAGATGTTCCCGGGCAAGCGTAACAGCCTTGATGCACTCTGTTCGCGCTATGAGATAGACAATACCAAGCGTACGCTCCACGGGGCGTTGCTCGATGCCCAGATCCTCGCCGATGTCTATCTGACGATGACCGGCGGGCAGACGTCAATGAAGTTCAGTATGGAAAATGAGTCTCAGCAGACGCAGGGCGAAGCGGGTATTCAGCGTGTTGTCCGTCAGGCGAGCCGGCTGCGGGTTATTTTAGCCAGCGATGAAGAGCTGCTTAACCACGAATCGCGGCTTGATCTGGTGCAGAAGAAGGGCGGCAGCTGTCTCTGGCGCGCCTGAAAAGACGCCTGAATGCCTGTAAAATCATCGTTTGGGCGATTTTTGCAGCAAACGATTCAAAACGTGAGAAAAAGCGTTGACGAGATCGGAGGCGCACCGTAATATGCGCCTCGTTCCCCAAACGGGAACAGTGGAGCGGTAGTTCAGTCGGTTAGAATACCTGCCTGTCACGCAGGGGGTCGCGGGTTCGAGTCCCGTCCGTTCCGCCACTATTCAGAAGGCCTGAATCAGAAATGATTCAGGCCTTCGTCGTTTCAGCGTTCAGTCATCTCATCCTCTCCCCCATCATTAACAAAAAGTTAATATATGCAGTGCAATAAATTAACAATTGCACAAAAATGGTGCGTTATTTGCACTTGTATTGTGCATTTCGTCACCACCTCCCTCAACATACCTCAGTCAGAACGTCTCTTTCTGTAAAAATAATTCACGCAGAATCATCTGGTTATCTTTCGCTTTATAAAAAAATACCGAACCAATTGCGGATTGGTTTGGTTATTGCTTAATCATTAGCACGATAAGCGTCATTCCATATCAATAGCTTATCGTTAATAAAAATAAAGTCATGATGAAAGCGAGCGAACCAATATGGAAAAACCGTCACGGTTTCTGGCCAATTCCAGCACCGCGCTTGAGCAGCTGCGCGGGCTAATCAACCAGCATGAGTCAACACCAGGCATTCCGCTGCCCACGGAACGTGAGCTGTCGGACACTCTCGGCGTAGGACGACGTGAAGTGCGTCGTGCGCTGGACGTGCTGGAAGAAGAGGGGCGCATCTGGCGCAAGCAGGGCAAAGGGACCTTTATTGGCCCGGCGGCACCTGTGGAACCGCTGGCCCTGCAGGGATTGGTTCAGCAGACCAACCTGCTGGAAGTGATGGAAGCTCGTCTGCAGCTCGAACCCGGCTTAGCCCGGCTTGCGGCACTGCGTGCCACCAGGGAAAACCTCGCGCTTATGCAGCGCATGCTGGAACGCATCGACAAGGTCAGCCCGGACGACCGCGATCTCAACGAACTGTGGGATAGCGCCTTTCACCGGGCGATTGCCGAAGCGGCGGGCAACCGTCTGATGCTCGGCCTGTTTGATGCCATCGATGCCGTGCGGCGCGAACCGGGCTGGCAGCATCTGCGTGAATTAGCCCGCACGCCCGAGCGCGTCGACAGCTATAACGACCACCACCATAAGATCATGGCTGCGATTATCCATCGCCAGCCCAATGAAGCCGCAGCCGCCATGCGCGAACACCTGCTCAGCCTGCAAACCGCCCTGATTCAGGCGATCCACCTTGAGGACGACTTCACGCCATGACGACTATCCCCTTTAAGGACGCCACGCCCGTACTCCGGCTAAAAAATCTCAACGTTAAATTTGCCGGCTCCCCGGTAAGCGTACTGGACGGCATTTCCCTGACGGTCAAAGCGGGCGAAACGCTGGCGCTGGTGGGGGAGTCCGGCTGCGGGAAAAGTATCACCTCGCTAGCGCTGATGGGGTTACTGCCCGCCAGCGCGCAGATTGTCAGCGGTGAGATGCAGTTTCGCCGCCACGATCTGAGAAAGCTCTCGCCGCGGGAGTATGCCGATCTTCGCGGCAGCGAGCTGGCGATGATTTTCCAGGAGCCGATGACCTCGCTCAATCCGGCGTTCACGCTGGGCGATCAGCTTAGCGAGGCGGTAATGCGACACCAGAACGTTTCGCGCGCAGAGGCGATGAAGGTCGCGCTGCAGATCCTCGAGAAGGTACAGATCCCGGCGGCCGGGATGCGCCTGAAGGCGTATCCCCACCAGCTTTCCGGCGGCATGCGCCAGCGGGTGATGATTGCGATGGCGCTGATTAACCACCCCAAACTGCTGATTGCCGACGAGCCGACCACCGCGCTCGACGTCACCATCCAGGCGCAAATTCTCACCCTGCTCAATGCTTTAAAAGAAGAAACCGGCACGGCGGTTCTGATGATCACCCACGATTTAGGCGTGGTGGCCGAAGTCGCCCAGCAGGTCGCCGTGATGTATGCCGGGCAGGTGGTGGAGCAGGGGAGCGTGGAGGCCATCTTCGCCGACCCGCAGCACCCGTACACCATCGGCCTGATGGGATCTATCCCTTCGCTGGGGGCGCGCAAAGGCCAGCTCTCTACCATTCCCGGTTCGGTTCCGCTGCCGGAATCCATGCCGAAAGGCTGCCGTTTTGCCACCCGCTGCCCGTTTGCGCAGTCCCGCTGCCATGATGAAAAACCGTCGCTCAACACGCTCGGCGCGGGTCATCAGGTCGCCTGCTTCCGCGTGCCGCTCGAACACCACATTGCCCTGGGAGAGACCGCATGACCACGCCCATCCTTGAAGCCCGTGACCTCAGCAAGCTTTTCCCCGGCCCGAAAAAACTCTTTGCCACAGCACGGTTTGTCACGGCGGTCGATCGCGTTTCGCTTGCCGTGATGCCGGGCGAAACGCTGGCGATAGTCGGGGAGTCTGGCTCCGGGAAATCCACCCTTGGTCGTCTGCTGCTGCGCCTGCTGGCAGCCAGCGAAGGGCGCGTGTTTTACCAGGGGGAAGAGATCACGCATGCCTCGGGGACACGCCTCAACCAGCTCCGGCGCGAGCTGCAGATCATCTTTCAGGATCCCTTTGCCTCGCTGAACCCGCGCATGACCGTGGAGCAGATCGTCGGTGAGCCGCTGTGGCTGCACCAGAACATGAAAAAAGCGGACCGTCAGTACCACGTTGCCGAACTGCTCAAAACCGTTGGTCTGCCTGCCGCCTGGGCCGGGCGCTATCCGCACGAGTTTTCCGGCGGACAGCGCCAGCGTATTGGCATTGCGCGCGCGCTGGCCTCGGGGCCGAAGCTGCTGCTGGGGGATGAGCCGGTATCCGCGCTGGATGTGTCCGTGCAGGCGCAGGTGGTCAACCTGCTGGAGAGCCTGAAGCACCAGCTGGGGCTGACGATGGTGATCGTCGCCCACGGCCTGGCGGTGATCCGCCACATGAGCGACCGCGTGGCGGTCATGTACCTCGGGCAAATCGTCGAGCTTGCCACCGTCGACGAGATTTTTGACGCACCGCTGCACCCCTATACCCAGGCGCTGATCGCCTCGGCGCCGCAGATGCAGCCGGGCGTAGAGCGCGACGCGCCGCTGCTGCAGGGCGACTTACCGAATCCGGCCAGCCCGCCGTCCGGCTGTCGTTTCCACACCCGTTGCCCGTACGTTACCGATGAATGTCGCCAGGTTGAGCCGATCAATCAGATGCTCGACGGCGGGCGTCAGGTTGCGTGCCATCGCTGGCAGGAGATTAACCGCGATCGCAGCGTTATCCAGATCGCACCGCCATCCGCCGCTTTTCTGCGCCGCCGCGCGCTGTTTGAACACGCGGCCACTCACTCGTCCCTTCCTTCAAGGAACTCATGATAATGACAATGCGTAATTCTCTTTTGACCGTACTGGGAAGTGTAATGTTGCTTGGCGCGGCGCTGCCCGCCCATTCTGAAAGCGTGCTGCGAATCGGCCTGGGCGCCGACCCGGACATGCTCGACCCGCATCTGGCGCGCACCTACTATGGCCGCTTCGTGTTTGCCTCCCTGTGCGACAGGCTGGTGGACGTGGATGAAAATCTGAAGGTCGTCCCCGGTCTGGCGAAAGACTGGGCGTGGAGTGCGGACGGTAAAACCCTGACGCTCAATCTGCGCGAAGGCGTGACCTTCCACGACGGTGAGAAATTCGATGCCGCCGCCGCAAAATACAACCTCGACCGCGCCCTGACCTTAAAAGGCTCCCTGCGCAAAAGCGAGATCTCTTCCGTTGAGTCGGTCGAGGTTACCGGCCCGATGCAGATTGCCCTGCACCTGAAAACGCCGGATGCCGCGCTGCTGATGCAGCTCACCGACCGCGCGGGCGCGATGATGGCCCCCGACGCGGCGAAAAAGCCCGATTTTGCCGCCCATCCGGTCTGTTCCGGCCCGTACAAGTTCGACAGCCGCGTGTCCCAGGACCGCATCGTACTCACCCGCTTCGACAACTACTGGAACAAAGGCGCCTACCACTTCGACAAAATTATCTATTTGCCGATCCCGGATGCCTCCGTGCGCCTCGCGAACCTGCGCGCGGGCGATCTTGACCTGACCGAAGGCATTGCCGCCAGCGACGTGAAAACCGTCGAAGCCGACAGCAAGCTGGCGCTGGCGAAGGTAACGGGTCTGGGCTATCAGGGCATCACCTTCAACATCAACAACGGCAAGGTGCCGGCGAACGATCCGTTCAGGGACGCCCGCGTGCGCGAGGCGTTTTCCCAGGCCATTGACCGCGATGCCTTAAACCAGGTGGTCTTCGAGGGGCTCTATACCCCGGCAAACCAGGCGTTTTCACCGGTCAGCCCGTATCACGTCAACCTGCCGGTTCCGCCGCGTGACGTCGACAAAGCCAAATCGCTGCTGAAGGCGGCAGGCGTCACCGCGCCGCTGACCGTCAACCTGCTGGTGCCGAACAACCCAACCTCCCAGCAGGTGGGCCAGGTGCTGCAGGCGATGGTCGCCGAGGCGGGATTTAACCTGAACCTGCAGATGACCGAATTCGCCACGCTGCTGGATCGCCAGCAGAGCGGCGACTATCAGCTGAGTTTCTCCGGCTGGTCGGGACGCCCTGATCCGGACGGCAGCATCTACGGCTTTATCAACAGTAAAGGCACCCTGAACGACGGCCGCTACAGCAATGCGCAGGTGGACGAATGGCTGACGCAGGCGCGCCAGAGCACCGACCAGGCCGCGCGCCAGCCGCTGTACGACAAGGTGGTGAAGCAGCTGCAAACCGACATGCCGATTGCCTACCTCTACTTCGAGCCGCGCATTTTCGGTCTCAACAAAAGCGTGCAGGGCTTTAAGCCGTACCCGGACGGCATCGTGCGTCTGGCGGGTTTGACGCTGGCGAAATAACCGTCCTGAGGAGAACCCATGCTGGAACTGATTTGCAAACGCCTGCTGCTGGCCGTCCCGACGCTATTGCTGGTGAGCATGATGGTGTTCGGGCTGCAAAAGCTGCTGCCCGGCGACCCGCTGATCGCCATGGCCGGCGAGGAGCGCGATCCGGCGGTCATCGCCCAGCTGCGCGCAGAGCTGAATCTGGATGCGCCGATCCCCGTGCAGTATTTCCACTGGCTGACGCGGGCGCTGCAGGGGGATCTGGGCGTTTCCTTGCGCACGCACGAACCGGTGACGCAGCTGATTGCCAGCAAGCTGCCGGTCACGCTGGAGCTGTCCCTGCTGGCGATGATTATCGCGCTGGTGTTTGGCATCAGCATGGGAATTCTCGCGGCGGTGAACAAAAACAGCTGGGTCGATCACGGGGCAAACTTCGTGGCGATCTCGGGGATCTCGATCCCGCACTTCTGGCTGGGGATCCTGCTGATTCTGGTCTTTTCGGTGAATCTGCAGTGGCTACCCGCGTCCGGCTACGTGCCGTTCAGTGAAGATCCGCTCCAGAACCTGCGTACGCTGCTGCTGCCCGCGTCCGTGCTCGGAACGGGGCTTGCGGCAACGCTGATGCGCCACACCCGCGCGTCGATGATTGCCGTGCTGAAGGCGGACTACATCCGCACCGCGCGGGCGAAAGGGCTGCTGCCGAAGGCGGTGATCCTGAAGCACGCGTTTCGCAACGCGCTGGTGCCCGTGATCACCCTTACCACGCTGCTTTTTGGCGAGCTGCTGGGCGGCGCGGTGCTGACCGAGCAGGTCTTCACCATTCCCGGCTTTGGCAAGATGATCGTCGACTCGGTATTCAACCGTGACTACGCCGTGGTGCAGGGCGTGGTGCTGATCGTGGCGATTGGCTTCCTGATGCTCAATCTGCTGGCCGACGTGCTCTACGTTCTTATCAACCCGAAAATGCGAGGTTAACCATGGCGGAACTGACGACGCAAACCGCTGTGCCCGCGCTGCCGCGCGCGCAAAACCGGGTGCTGAAAAAATTCCTCGGCGATAAAAGCGCGGTGATTGGCGCGATTGTGGTGGGCTTCTTCGTGCTGGTGGCGCTGCTGGCGCCGTGGATTGCCCCGTTCGATCCGGTTAAAGCCAACTTCCTGGCGGTGCGTAAAGCGCCGTCGGCGATGTACTGGTTCGGTACCGACGAGCTGGGGCGCGACATTTTATCCCGCATTATCTGGGGGGCGCGCACTTCGCTGATGGCGGGCTGTATGTCCGTGGTGATTGCCGTGGTTATCGGCGTGCCGCTGGGGCTGGTGGCGGGGTATTTCCAGAAGATGTGGGATGGGGCGATCTCGCGCTTCATTGAAGCGCTGCTGGCCTGTCCGTTCCTGATCATGGCGATCGCGCTCGGGGCGTTTTTAGGCCCAAGCCTGACCAACGCGATGATCGCTATCGGCCTTTCGGCGATGCCGATCTTCGCCCGCCTGACGCGCGGGCAGGTGATCGCCATCCGCAACGAAGAGTACATCGAGGGCGCGCGGGCGATTGGCCTGCCGGATCGCTGGATCATTATCAAATACGTCCTGCCGAACGTGATGTCGCCGATCCTGGTGCAGGCCACGCTGGCGGTCGCCTCGGCGATTATCGCCGAAGCCAGCCTGTCGTTTTTAGGGCTGGGACAGCAGCCGCCTAATCCCTCCTGGGGCTCCATGCTCAACACCGCAAAAGGTTTTCTGGAGCAGGCGCCGTGGATGTCCATTTTCCCCGGCGTGGCGATTTTCCTTGCCGTGCAGGGCTTTAATTTACTCGGCGACGGGCTGCGCGATGCGCTCGATCCGCGCCACGACTAAGGAGTCATGATGACCAAAGCGCTAGATTTTACGTCCGGTTACGATTCACGACGCCCGCCGATGCTGGGCCATAACGCCGTTGCCACGTCGCAGCCGCTGGCGGCGCAGGCGGGCATGAAGATGCTCCAGCTGGGCGGGAATGCCGTGGATGCGGCCATTGCCGCCGCGATGGCGCTCACGGTGGTTGAGCCGACCGGCAACGGGATCGGCAGCGACGCCTTCGCCATCGTCTGGGACGGTAAAAAGCTTCATGGACTTAACGCGTCTGGGCGCTCACCGGCCAGCTGGCATGCGGATCTGTTTGCCGGTAAAACGGCGGTACCGGAAATCGGCTGGGACGCGGTAACCGTCCCGGGCGCGGTATCCGGCTGGGTGGCGCTGGCGGAACGCTTCGGCACGCTGCCGCTGACCACGCTGGCGCAGCCGGCCATTGATTACGCGCGCAACGGTTTCCCGGTCTCGCCGCTGATTGGCCATCTCTGGCAGCGCGGCTATAGCAAGCTGAAAGATCAGCCCGGCTTCAGCGCCTGCTTCGCGCCGGAAGGCCGCGCCCCGCGCGTGGGAGAGATCTTCCGTAACCCGGCGCAGGCAAACTCGCTTGAGCTGATTGCGAAAACCAACGGCGACGCGTTTTACCGCGGCGAGCTGGCGGAGAAAATTGCCGCCTTCGCCAAAGAGCACGGCGCGCACCTGACGGCTGAGGATCTCGCCAGCCACCGCGTGGATTGGGTAGACCTGCTGTCACGCGACTTCGCGGGCGGTTCGGTGCAGGAGCTGCCGCCAAACGGTCAGGGGATCGCCACGCTGATTGCGCTCGGCATTCTGGAGCAGTGCGGCATTGAGAAGCATCATCCGGACTCCGTGCAGTCTCTGCACCTGTCCATTGAGGCGATGAAGCTGGCGCTGGCGGATCTCGACCGCTACGTGGCGGATGAAGATCACATGACGTTCGCGGCAAAAGCGCTGCTGAGCGACCCTTATCTGAAGTCGCGCGCGGCGCTTATCGATCATGATAAAGCGTCTGATTTTTCCTACGGTTCCCCGACGCAGAGCGGCACGGTCTACATCAGCACCGCCGACGCCAGCGGGATGATGGTCTCGTTTATTCAGTCCAACTATATGGGCTTCGGTTCAGGGATTGTGGTGCCGGACACCGGGATCAGCCTGCAAAACCGGGGCTGTGGTTTTTCGCTGGATCCCAGTCACCCGAACGCGCTGGCGGGCAGCAAGCGTCCGTTCCACACCATCATTCCGGGCTTTGCGATGGACGGCAACGGCCAGCCGCTGATGTCCTTCGGCGTGATGGGCGGCCCGATGCAGGCGCAGGGGCACATGCAGATGGCGCTGCGCATCATGCTGCACGGGCAAAACCCGCAGGCGGCAATTGATGCGCCGCGCTGGCGCGTGGTCCAGGGCAGGGAAGTGATCGTTGAATCGACGTTCGATCGCAATACGATTGCCGCCCTGCGCGAGCGTGGGCATCACATCGTGGTGGAAGATCCGCTGCAGGATTACAACTTCGGCGGTGCGCAGGTGATTTACCGTCTGCCGGAAGGGCACTACGTGGCCGCGACGGAGAGCCGCAAGGACGGGCAGGCGCTGGTGAGTTAAAAGAAGCGAGCAACATTGGTAGGCCGGGTAAGGCGTAGCCGCCACCCGGCTTTTTTTTCACCCAATGCTAAACGGATCCGCATCCTGCCACGCCGGAAACTTCTCCCGATACTCCTTCAGCGCCGTCAAGGACAGCTCCGCATCAATGCGCGTCGCCTGGTGCGGCTCGGCGGTGGCAATAATCTCGCCCTGCGGATTCACCACCCGGCTGTCGCCGCGGTAGTGATGCCCGTTACCGTCGGTTCCCACGCGGTTACAGCCCACCACGTACGCCTGGTTCTCAATCGCGCGGGCCACCAGCAGAGACTGCCAGTGCAGGGAGCGTGGGGCAGGCCAGTTGGCGACATACAGCGCCAGGTCATAATCGTTGCGGTTGCGCGACCACACCGGGAAGCGCAGGTCGTAGCAGACCAGCGGCAGAATGCGCCACCCGCGCCATTCGAACACCACGCGCTCGTTACCGGCTTCATAGTGATGATGCTCATCCGCCATGCGGAACAGGTGGCGTTTATCGTAAAAATGCACCTTTCCTTCTGGTTCCACCAGCAGGAAACGGTTTACCGGCCCGCGTTCGGTCTGCAGGGCGGCGCTGCCCGCAATCAGCGCGTTGGTTTGCTGCGCTTTGGCATGCATCCAGGCCACCACCTCATCCTGAGGCATGGACTGTTTTGCCGCCTCCATGGCGAAGCCGGTGGTGAACATTTCCGGCAGGACAATCACATCACGCCCGGCAATGTCTTCCAGCTGTCGATCAAAGTGGCGCAGGTTGGCGGGGCCATCCATCCACACTAAAGGTTGCTGCAAAATCGAAATCTTCAGACCAGGCACAATTCAGACTCCTCAAACGACCACTTTTTGACACTGTAGCACGACATAACGAGAAAATGTGGCAATAAAAAACCCCGCGCGAGGCGGGGTTTGTCTAAGCGAAACGCGTTACGCCGCTTCAGGTTTGCGGTGCTTCTCCGGCAGCTTTACCGGCTGCGTCGCCAGCTCGTCCGGTTCGAAATCATCCACGTTAATGCTGCGCAGACGGCTCTCTTCGGCTTTCACCAGCAGAGCAGCTTCATCTTTATTGATAATGCCACCGGCCAGCGCCTGTTTTGCCAGTTCGTCCAGACGGGTAAACGGCAGGTTTTTGCCCAGCTGTTTACAGATCTTCTGGTGAATTGGGTCGGCGGCCATCACGTCCAGCAGCGCCTCTTCCAGCAGACCCACCGGGTTATGCTGCGTCGGCGCCAGATACTGACCGCGGCCGATACGGGAGCGGGTTGCGCTCGGTACCTGCAGGATCTTCGCCACCTTGTGGTCCAGCTTGTCGGACGGCGCCAGATGGTGACGGCCGGTCGGGAAGATCACCGCGCGCAGCGCGCCCGCCACGAAGCGGTTCGGGAAGTTCGCCAGCAGGTCGTCAATCGCCTGTTCAGCCTGATACATCGCATCCTGCACGCCCCAGTGAACCAGCGGCAGATCCGCTTCCTGACGGCCTTCATCGTCGTAGCGTTTCAGGACCGCAGAGGCCAGGAAGATCTGGCTCAGCACGTCGCCCAGACGGGCAGAGATACGCTCGCGACGCTTCAGGCTGCCGCCCAGCACCGCCATGGAAACGTCAGACAGCAGGGCCAGGTTGGCGCTCAGACGGTTCAGATGCTGGTAATAACGTTTGGTCGCATCGCCGGTGGGCGTAGCGCTGGTGAGGCCGCGCGTCAGGCCCAGCCAGAAGCTGCGCACCTTGTTGCTGCCCACGTGACCAATATGTTTAAACAGCAGCTTGTCGAAGGCATCCACGTCGTTGTTCTGCGCAGCGGCCATCTCTTCCAGCACGTACGGATGGCAGCGAATGGCGCCCTGACCGAAGATCATCATGCTGCGTGTCAGGATGTTAGCCCCTTCCACGGTGATGGCGATCGGTGCGCCCTGATAGCCGCGCGCCAGGAAGTTGCCTTCGCCAAGCATAATGCCTTTACCGCCTGCGATATCCATCGCGTCAATGATTGACTGCTGCGCGCGGTGGGTACAGTGGTACTTCACAATTGCCGACAGCACGGCCGGTTTTTCGCCCAGCATAATGCCGTAGGTAATCAGCGTGGCGGCGGCGTCCATCACGTAGGCGTTGCCCGCGATACGCGCCAGCGGCTCTTCGATACCTTCCATCTTGCCGATGGAGATTTTGAACTGACGGCGGATGTGGGCGTAAGCGCCAATCCCCAGCGCGACCGACTTCAGACCGCCGGTTGAGTTCGACGGCAGGGTAATGCCGCGACCCACCGACAGACATTCCACCAGCATACGCCAGCCCTGACCGGCCATTTTCGGGCCACCGATGATGTAGTCAATCGGTACAAAGATATCCTGGCCACGGGTAGGACCGTTCTGGAACGGCACGTTCAGCGGGAAGTGACGGCGACCAATTTCAACGCCTGGGGTAGAGGTTGGGATCAGCGCACAGGTAATGCCCAGATCTTCTTCACCGCCCAGCAGTTTTTCGGGGTCAGAGAGCTTGAAGGCCAGACCCAGCACGGTGGCGATTGGCGCCAGGGTGATATAACGCTTGTTCCAGGTCAGGCGCATGCCCAGCACCTGCTGGCCCTGCCACTCGCCCATGCAGACCACGCCGGTATCCGGAATTGCGCCCGCATCGGAGCCCGCTTCCGGGCTGGTCAGCGCGAAGCACGGAATTTCCTGACCGCGTGCCAGACGCGGCAGATAGTGATTTTTCTGCTCTTCGGTACCGTAATGCTGCAGCAGTTCGCCCGGGCCTAAGGAGTTAGGCACGCCAACGGTAATCGCCAGGATCCCGGAGACACCCGACAGCTTTTGCAGTACGCGAGCCTGAGCGTAGGCGGAGAACTCCAGACCGCCGTACTCTTTCTTGATGATCATCGCAAAGAAGCGATGCTCTTTCAGGTACGCCCACAGTTCTGGCGGCAGGTCTGCCATTTCATGGGTAATCGCGAAGTCGTTTGCCATGCGGCACGCTTCTTCTACCGGGCCGTCAATAAAGGCCTGTTCTTCAGCTGTCAGGCGCGGCTGAGGATAGTTGTGCAGCTTCTTCCAGTCCGGATTGCCCTGGAACAGGTCGCCTTCCCACCAGGTGGTGCCCGCATCAATCGCTTCTTTCTCAGTACGCGACATCGGCGGCATCACCTTGCGGAAGCCTTTGAACACCGGCGCAGAGATCATTGATTTACGCATCGGGGCAAAGTTAAACGGCAGAAGAATGATGGCAAGAGGGACTAAAAGCCAGATATTCCAGAGACCTGCGACGCCAAGCGCAGCCGTCCAGGCCAGAAGAATCAGGCTGCTCAGGAATAAACTTACGCGGTGATAGAACAGCACACCGAGCAGAACAACGGTTGCGAGAATGCTCAAAATCATCATAAAGAAAAGCTCCCTTGCTTGTAGGAGGTCTGACCACTTGTGATGATATGGTTGTAGTTGATGTTATTTCCTTTAGCAATGTGTTTACAAAATAATTACAACCTGGTTCACATTGTTCGTGTTTTAAGCGGCACGAAAAAGCAAAACGCCGGACGTTTCGCATGGCTTTAGCTTCTCGCTTTTCCCGCTATCCGGTACACTCCACTGTGTTATTTCATCAATACTGAAGGATTATCCTCATGTACCAGGATCTTATTCGTAACGAACTGAACGAAGCGGCGGAAACGCTGGCTAACTTTCTGAAAGATGATGCCAATATTTACGCTATTCAGCGCGCGGCGGTCCTGCTGGCCGACAGCTTCAAGGCGGGTGGCAAAGTGCTCTCCTGCGGTAACGGCGGTTCCCACTGCGATGCGATGCACTTTGCAGAAGAGCTGACCGGCCGCTATCGCGAAAACCGCCCGGGCTACCCGGCGATTGCGATTTCCGACGTGAGCCACATCTCCTGCGTCGGCAACGACTTCGGTTACGACCATATTTTCTCTCGCTACGTTGAAGCGGTAGGCCGTGAAGGTGACGTGCTGCTGGGTATCTCTACCTCTGGCAACTCTGGCAACGTGATCAAAGCGATTACCGCCGCGCGTGAAAAAGGGATGAAAGTCATCACCCTGACCGGGAAAGATGGCGGTAAGATGGACGGTACGGCAGACGTTGAAATTCGCGTTCCGCACTTCGGCTATGCTGACCGTATTCAGGAAATTCACATCAAAGTGATCCACATCCTGATTCAGCTGATCGAAAAAGAGATGGCTAAGTAAGACTTCGCTGGGGGCACTCTTGCCCCCGCTGTTGTGGAGGTGATGTATGTGCGAACTGCTCGGGATGAGCGCCAATGTGCCAACCGATATCTGCTTTAGCTTCACCGGGCTGGTTCAGCGCGGTGGAGGAACCGGGCCGCATAAAGACGGCTGGGGCATCACCTTCTACGAAGGCAAAGGGTGTCGCACGTTCAAAGATCCCCAGCCTAGCTTTAACTCACCGATTGCCAAACTGGTGCAGGACTATCCCATTAAGTCCCGCTCGGTGATTGCCCATATTCGCCAGGCAAACCGCGGCGAAGTGGCGCTGGAAAATACCCATCCGTTTACCCGTGAACTGTGGGGCCGTAACTGGACCTACGCGCACAATGGGCAACTCACGGGCTACAAGTCGCTGGAGACGGGCAACTTCCGTCCGGTTGGCGAAACCGACAGCGAAAAAGCCTTCTGCTGGCTGCTGCACAAGCTGACGCAGCGCTATCCCCGCACGCCAGGCAATATGGCTGCCGTGTTCAAATACATCGCGACGCTGGCGACCGAGCTGCGCGAAAAAGGCGTGTTCAACATGCTGCTCTCTGACGGCCGCTATGTGATGGCGTTCTGTTCGACGAATCTGTTCTGGATCACCCGCCGCGCGCCGTTTGGCGTTGCGACGTTGCTCGATCAGGATGTGGAGATAGACTTTCAGAAGGAGACCACACCGAACGATGTGGTCACTGTTATCGCAACGCAGCCGCTGACGGGCAACGAAACCTGGCAAAAGATCATGCCAGGCGAGTGGGTGCTATTTTGTCTCGGGGACCGTGTAATTTGACGCCAGCTGTGGGTGGACGACTTCGTGGCTCAGCGGTTTGCTGACCACGTAACGGCCATCTACGATAGAGACCACCGGTGGCTTGTGGGTCTGCTCAAAGTAGTCATAACCCGGCTTCAGCTGTTTCCAGAAATCCGCGTAGTAGGAGTACTTGTGACGCGCCATGTTGGCGTCCGTCATGCGGAACGGATAGATGCTGACCTGTACGCTAGGCTGCCCAAAGACCAGCGCGCCGGTCACGAACTGGAAGATCTCATCAATGCCGGAGTCGGTCATCGCATAACAGCCGATAGATACGCAGGCACCGTGGATCATCAGGTATTTACCTTCATAACCGTGTGCACGGTCATAGGCATTCGGGAAGCCGATGTTGATGGCTTTATAGAAGCGGCTGTCGGGTTTGAGCTGGCTGCGCTGAACGTTATAAAACCCTTCCGGACTTTTGAAATCGCCCTGACGCTGTTTTGGCCCCAGCCCGCCGGAGTAGTTACAAATTTTGTAACTATCAAGCAGCTGATATGTCTCGCCCATTTTCACAAACAGATCGAGAGTGCGTTCTTCCTTGAAGATTTGAATATAAACCGGCGATCCCATTAACTGCTGTTTATATTCCTTGCTGACCGGCGTCGTTGAGCTATTACTGCTGAGCAGTCCGGCAAACGACATGCACGGAATCAGAAGCATCGCAATGAACAATGCGATTTTACGCATACTACTAGTTCCTTGATAAAACCATGACCAACTTGCCAGGACGGCAAAAGAGACCCGAAATCAGACTAATCTGTTAGGAGCGCTCACATTAGCACCGCCATAGATTTTCGCAAGAGCCGGGCGGTGAGTTTACAAATTAGTTTTACTTTATAAACCATCAAAATCGCGATGGCGCCAGGAACTTTGCGCATTAGCTCGCAATTTGGCGCGCGCGACGGCGGATTCCCTGCCCGCGAGAAGGGGAAAATGTTACACTTCGCGGCCATTGGATTGTTGTTCATGGAAACCTGCTAACCACATGTTTAAAATCAAAAAAGGACTTGATCTGCCGATTGCAGGCGTGCCCGTGCAGCACGTTTCGACAGGCGCGAATGTCCGTCATGTCGCCATTCTGGGCGAGGACTACCTGGGTATGCGTCCTTCAATGCTGGTACAGGAGGGCGAACGCGTTATCAAAGGGCAGGCGCTCTTTGAGGATAAAAAAAATCCCGGCGTGATGTTCACGGCCCCCGCGAGCGGCACCGTTGTGGCCATCAACCGTGGCGCACGGCGCGTTCTGCAGTCGGTGGTTATCCGCATTGAGGGCGATGAACACCGTGAGTTCGCCCATTACGATGCCGCAGATCTCGCGTCGCTGAGCCGTGATGCTGTTCAGGCTCAGCTGCTGGCCTCAGGCTTATGGACTGCGCTTCGTACGCGACCCTTCAGCAAATCCCCCGTTCCGGGCACGCAACCGGTCGCGATTTTCGTTACGGCAATCGACACCAACCCGCTCAGCGTGGATCCGCAGCCGGTTATCCTGGCGCAGCGCAAAGCCTTTGATGCCGGGCTTACCGTTCTAACCCGTCTGACGTCGGGAAAAGTCCACGTTTGCCAGGCCGGCGGCGGCAAGCTCGGCGGTCATCCGCAGGGGCAGGTCACGTTTAATGAATTTTCGGGCCCGCATCCGGCGGGGCTGGTCGGTACGCACATCCATTTCCTTGAGCCCGTAAGCCTGACGAAACAGGTCTGGCATCTGAATTATCAGGACGTCATCGCCATCGGGAAACTTTTCACCACCGGTGAGCTGGACGCGGAACGCGTCATCGCCATCGGCGGGCCGCAGGCGGTAAACCCGCGCCTGGTGAAGACGCTGCTGGGCGCAGACATCAATGAGCTGCTGGTGGGGGAGACGAAAGCAGGTGAAAACCGCCTGATTTCCGGTTCGGTGCTCAGTGGCCGCCATGCTCTCCAGGCGCACGCGTACCTGGGACGTTTCCATTTGCAGGTCAGCGTTGTGCAGGAAGGGCGTGAGAAAGAGCTGTTTGGCTGGGTTCTGCCTGGCGCAGAGAAATATTCCGTCACCCGCACCACGCTGGGCCACTTCCTGCGTCATAAGCTCTTTAACTTCTCCACCAGCACGCACGGCGGCGAGCGCGCCATGGTCCCAATTGGCAACTACGAGCGCGTGATGCCGCTGGACATTCTGCCCACCGTGCTGCTGCGCGATCTCCTTGCCGGCGATACCGACGGCGCGCAGGCGCTGGGCTGTCTCGAACTGGACGAAGAAGATTTGGCGCTCTGTACCTATGTGTGTCCAGGTAAATACGAATATGGACCCGTATTGCGCGAGGTGTTAACCCGCATTGAGCAGGAAGGATAACGATGGGCTTAAAACACCTCTTTGAAAAAATTGAGCCGCACTTTACCGAAGGGAAGCTCAAAAAGTACTACCCGCTGTATGAAGCAACGGCGACCATTTTCTACACGCCCGGGCTGGTAACGAAAGGGGCGGCGCACGTTCGTGACGCCATCGACCTTAAGCGGATGATGATCCTGGTGTGGTTTGCGGTCTTCCCGGCCATGTTCTGGGGCATGTACAACGTCGGCCTGCAGACCATTCCGGCGCTGCACCACATGTACGATGCCCAGCAGCTGGCGCAGGTCATTCAGGCTGACTGGCACTATCGTCTGGCCCAGTCCTTGGGGGTAAGCTTCGCTGCAGATGCGGGCTGGATCAGCATGATGACGCTGGGCGCGGTGTTCTTCCTGCCGATTTACCTCACGGTATTTATCGTGGGTGGCTTCTGGGAAGTGCTGTTCGCCATCATCCGTAAACACGAGATCAACGAAGGCTTCTTCGTGACCTCGATTCTGTTTGCCCTGATTGTCCCCCCGACGCTGCCGCTCTGGCAGGCGGCGCTGGGCATCAGTTTCGGCGTGGTGATGGCCAAAGAGATCTTCGGCGGCACCGGGCGGAACTTCCTCAACCCGGCGCTGGCGGGACGCGCGTTTCTGTTCTTTGCCTATCCGGCGCAAATCTCGGGCGACCTGGTCTGGACGGCGGCGGACGGTTTTTCCGGCGCGACGCCGCTTTCACAGTGGGCGGCACGCGGCGGCGAAACGCTGGTGAACAACGCAACGGGTCAGCCAGTTACCTGGTTTGATGCCTTTATTGGCAACATACCGGGCTCCATCGGGGAAGTCTCGACCCTGATGATTTTGCTGGGCGGCGCGATCATTCTTTTCGGTCGCGTGGCCTCCTGGCGGATTGTGGCGGGCGTGATGATCGGCATGGTGCTGACCGCCACCCTGTTTAACCTCATCGGTTCCACCACCAACCCGATGTTCTCCATGCCGTGGTACTGGCATCTGGTGCTGGGTGGCTTCGCATTCGGCATGATGTTCATGGCGACGGACCCCGTCTCGGCCTCGTTTACCGACAAAGGTAAATGGAGCTATGGCGTGCTCATTGGCGCGATGTGTGTCCTCATCCGCGTGGTCAACCCGGCGTACCCGGAAGGGATGATGCTGGCCATTCTGTTTGCCAACCTGTTTGCGCCACTCTTCGATTACCTGGTGGTGCGGGCCAATATCAAGCGGAGGAAGGCGCGTGGCTGAGGTTAAAAATAACGACAGCATCAGCAAAACGCTGCTGGTGGTGCTGGTGCTCTGTCTGGTCTGTTCGATAGTCGTGGCCGGTTCTGCGGTGGGGTTAAAACCCCTGCAGCAGAAGCAGCGTGCGCTGGATAAACAGCGCAACATCCTGGCCGTCGCCGGGCTGATGCAGGACGGGATGAGCGCGGACGACGTTTCGGCCGTCTTTGCCGAACGTATTTCGGCGCGTCTGGTGGATTTAAAAACGGGTGAACTGCTGGATAAAGACCCGGCAACATTCAACCAGGCGCTGGCGCTGAAAGATCCGCAGATGAGCCTGACGCTGGAGGCATCGCACGATCCCGCCGGGATTAAGCGTCGCAGCAACCTTGCCGAAATCTATCTGGTTCGCGATGCTCAAAAACGCATTCAGGAAGTAGTGCTGCCGATTTACGGTAACGGGCTGTGGTCAATGATGTACGCCTTTGTGGCGCTGGACACCGATGGCCGCACGGTTAAAGGCATCACCTATTACGATCAGGGCGAAACGCCGGGGCTGGGTGGCGAAGTAGAAAACCCTAACTGGCGGGCACAGTTCGTCGGCAAGAAAGTGCTCGACGATAGCGGCCAGCCTGCGCTGAAGGTGATGAAAGGGGCGGCTCGTCCGGGCGACGACTACGCCGTTGACGGGCTTTCCGGCGCCACGCTGACATCAAAAGGCGTGCAGCACAGTTTTGATTTCTGGATGGGCGAGCTGGGCTTTGGTCCTTTCCTGAAAAACGTACGTGAAGGAGCGCTGAACAATGGCTGATACCGGTGAACGAAAAGAAGTTAAAAAGGTGCTCATTGGCCCACTGTTAGCCAATAACCCGATCACGCTCCAGGTGCTGGGCGTCTGTTCGGCCCTGGCGGTGACAACCAAGCTGGAAACGGCGGTGGTAATGACGCTGGCGGTCACGCTGGTCACGGCATTCTCCAGCATGTTTATCTCGATGATCCGCCACCACATCCCCAACAGCGTGAGGATCATCGTTCAGATGGCGATCATCGCCTCGCTGGTGATCGTAGTCGATCAGCTGCTGCGCGCTTTTGCCTACGAAACATCAAAACAGCTTTCGGTGTTTGTCGGCCTGATTATTACCAACTGTATCGTGATGGGGCGTGCGGAAGCCTACGCCATGAAAATGCCGCCGCTGGCGAGCTTCATGGACGGTATCGGCAACGGCCTGGGCTACGGCGCGATCCTGCTGACCGTGGGATTCCTGCGCGAGCTGATCGGCAGCGGCAAGCTGTTTGGCATCACGGTGCTGGACACGGTGCAAAACGGCGGCTGGTATCTGCCAAACGGCCTGTTCCTGCTGGCCCCTAGCGCATTTTTCATTATCGGTTTGCTGATCTGGCTGATTCGTACGTTGAGACCAGAACAGCAGGAAAAGGAGTAACCGACAATGGCTCATTACCTGAGTTTGTTTGTGCGCGCGGTGTTTGTTGAAAACATGGCGCTCGCGTTTTTCCTCGGCATGTGTACGTTCCTTGCGGTTTCCAAAAAAGTGTCGACGGCGTTTGGTCTGGGTATTGCGGTTACCGTGGTGCTCGGCTTATCCGTACCGATTAACAATCTGGTCTACAACTTTGTGCTGCGGGACGGCGCGCTGGTGGAAGGGGTCGATCTCAGCTTCCTGAACTTCATCACCTTTATCGGGGTGATTGCAGCGCTGGTGCAAATCCTCGAGATGATCCTCGATAAGTACTTCCCGTCGCTGTTCAACGCGCTGGGGATCTTCCTGCCGCTGATCGCCGTAAACTGCGCCATCTTTGGCGGCGTCTCGTTTATGGTTCAGCGTGATTACAACTTCAGTGAATCCGTGGTGTACGGTTTCGGTTCCGGCATCGGCTGGATGCTGGCGATTGTCACCATGGCGGGGATCCGCGAGAAAATGAAATATGCCAACGTGCCTGCGGGCCTGCGTGGCTTAGGGATCACCTTTATCACCACCGGTCTGATGGCGCTGGGCTTTATGTCCTTCTCCGGTGTGCAGCTATAAGGGCTAACAGATGGAAATAATCCTTGGCGTGGTGATGTTCACGCTGATTGTACTGGTGCTGTCAGGGTTGATTCTGGCGGCGCGGGCGAAGCTTGTGAATTCCGGCGACGTGGTGATTGATATTAACGACGATCCGCAGAATCAGATCCGCACGCCTGCGGGAGATAAGCTGCTCAACACGCTCTCCGGTAACGGCATTTTTGTCTCCTCAGCCTGCGGCGGCGGCGGTTCCTGCGGACAGTGCCGCGTGACGGTAAAAGAGGGCGGCGGCGATATTCTGCCGACGGAACTGTCGCATATCTCGAAGCGTGAAGCGAAAGAGGGCTGCCGTCTGGCCTGCCAGGTCGCGGTGCGCCAGAACATGAAGATTGAGCTGCCGGAAGAGATCTTCGGCGTGAAAAAATGGGAGTGCGAGGTTATCTCTAACGATAACAAGGCCACCTTTATCAAAGAGCTCAAGCTGCGGGTACCGGAAGGGGAAGATGTGCCGTTCCGCGCCGGGGGATACATTCAGATTGAATGTCCTGAGCATACCGTGGCCTATGCGGACTTCGACGTGCCGGACGAGTACCGCGCCGACTGGGACAAATTTAATCTCTTCCGCTTTGTCTCTGAGGTAAAAGAGCCGACGCTGCGCGCCTACTCGATGGCCAACTACCCGGAAGAGAAGGGCATTATCATGCTCAACGTGCGTATCGCCACGCCGCCGCCAAACGTGCCGGATGCGCCGCCGGGCGTGATGTCGTCATACATCTGGTCCCTGAAGCCTGGCGATAAGGTGACCATCTCCGGTCCGTTCGGCGAGTTCTTCACGAAAGATACCGACGCGGAAATGGTCTTTATCGGCGGCGGTGCCGGTATGGCCCCGATGCGATCGCACATCTTTGACCAGCTCAAGCGTCTCGGCAGCAAGCGCAAAATCAGCTTCTGGTACGGGGCGCGTTCCCTGCGCGAGATGTTCTATGATGATGAGTTCGAACAGCTGGCGCGAGATAATCCGAACTTTACTTTCCACGTGGCGCTTTCCGATCCGCAGCCGGAAGATAACTGGACGGGCTACACGGGGTTCATCCACAACGTGCTGTATGAAAACTACCTCAAGCAGCACCCGGCGCCGGAAGACTGCGAGTTCTATATGTGTGGTCCACCGATGATGAACGCCGCCGTGATTAAGATGCTGAAAGACCTCGGCGTCGAAGATGAGAACATCATGCTTGATGACTTTGGAGGCTGATAATGCTGACGTTTCTGGCAACCTTCGTGGTTTTTGTGCTTGTCATCTTCGGTATGTCGTTAGGTTGGATCGTTAAGCGGAAAAGCATTCAGGGCAGCTGCGGCGGTATTTCCTCCCTTGGGATGGAAAAGGTCTGCGACTGCCCTGAGCCGTGCGATGCGCGGAAAAAAAGAATGGCCCGCGAGCAGCAGCGCATTATTTAATTTTTTGTAGGCCGGGTAAGGCAAAGCCGCCACCCGGCATTCTTACATCTGCTTCTCAATTCTCATTTATTTACTGTATACTTATCCAGTGATGAGTGAGGGCTTACTATGCGCAAAATAATCCATGTCGATATGGACTGCTTTTTTGCCGCAGTGGAGATGCGAGACAACCCGGCGCTGCGGGATATTCCCATCGCTATTGGCGGCAGCCGCGTTCAGCGTGGCGTCATCAGCACCGCCAACTATCCCGCACGCAAATTTGGCGTGCGCAGCGCGATGCCGACGGCGATGGCCCTAAAGCTTTGCCCTCATCTCACGCTTCTGCCCGGCCGGTTTGAAGCCTACAAAGAGGCTTCTCTTCATATTCGGGAGATCTTCTCCCGCTATACCTCTCTGATAGAGCCGCTTTCGCTGGACGAAGCCTATCTGGATGTGACCGACAGCGTGCACTGCCACGGCTCCGCCACGCTGATGGCGCAGGAAATCCGCCAGACGATTTTCAACGAGCTAAATCTGACGGCATCGGCGGGTGTCGCTCCCGTTAAATTCCTTGCCAAAATCGCCTCCGATTTAAATAAGCCCAACGGTCAGTACGTCATCACCCCGGAAGAGGTGCCCGCATTTTTAAAAACGCTGCCGCTCGGCAAAATCCCCGGCGTCGGGAAAGTCTCCGCCGCAAAGCTGGAAAGCATGGGGTTACGCACCTGCGAAGACGTGCAGCGAAGCGACCTCGCCATGCTGCTCAAGCGTTTTGGTAAGTTTGGCCGCGTGCTGTGGGAGCGCAGCCAGGGGATTGACGATCGCGACGTAAACAGCGAACGGCTGCGGAAATCCGTGGGGGTTGAGCGCACCCTCATTGAAGATATTCATGACTGGTCCGAATGCGAGACCATTATCACGGAACAGCTTTACCCGGAGCTGGAGCGACGCTTAAGCAAGGTAAAGCCGGACCTGCTCATTGCACGTCAGGGCATCAAGCTTAAATTCAACGACTTCCAGCAGACCACGCAGGAACACGTCTGGCCGCGTCTGAACAAAGACGATCTTGTCGCGACGGCGAAAAAGGCATGGGAAGAACGCCGGGGCGGGCGAGGGGTGAGGCTGGTGGGGTTGCACGTCACGCTGCTTGATCCGCAGCTGGAACGTCAGCTGGTATTAGGGTTGTAGAGTGTTGTAATCGTAGGCCCGGTAAGCATCGCGCCACCGGGCATCAAACGGCGAATTACTTCGCAGGAATCGCTTTAAGCAGTTCAGTCAGCAGGGTCCAATAATGGCCCACGCTTTCGATATGAACCTGCTCATCCGGCGAGTGCGGACCGGTAATGGTTGGCCCGATAGACACCATATCCATATCCGGATACGGTTTCTTGAACAGACCGCATTCCAGACCCGCGTGGATCACCTGAATGTTCGGCGTGCTGTTGAACAGACGCTGGTAGGTTTCGCGCACCAGCGCCATCACCGGAGAGCTTGCATCCGGCTGCCAGCCCGGGTAGCTGCCTTTGGCGGAGGTTTTCGCACCGGCCAGCGCGCCCAGAGATTCCAGCATGCTCACCACGTACTCTTTACCGCTGTCGATAAGGGAGCGGATCAGGCAGATGATTTCCGCGCTGTCGTCACTCATGGTCACCACGCCCACGTTCAGGGAGGTTTCCACCACGCCTTTCGCCACGTCTGAGTTGCGGATCACGCCGTTTGGCGTGGCGTTCAGCAGCTGAACGAAGGTGTCACGAGACTGCGCGGTCAGCGCGGCTTTATCCGTGGAGACGGATTCCAGCACCACGATCAGGTTCTTCTCTTTCGCCGACAGTTCGTTTTTCAGGATATCCAGGTACACGCTGGAGAGTTTTTTCAGCTCGTCGGCTTTTGCCGCCGGTACTGCCACGGTGGCGAAGGCTTCGCGCGGGATCGCGTTGCGCAGGGTACCGCCGTTGAAGTCCACCAGACGCAGGTCCAACTCGGCCGCATGGCCTGCCAGGAAGCGCGCCAGCAGCTTGTTGGCGTTGCCCAGACCCAGGTGAATATCGCCGCCGGAGTGGCCGCCTTTCAGCCCTTTCAGCGTCAGCTTGAAGGTCTGGAAGCCCGCAGGAATCGCTTCGCGTGACAGCGGCAGAGTAGAGATGAAATCAATCCCGCCCGCGCAGCCCATGTAGATCTCACCTTCTTCTTCAGAGTCGGTGTTGATCAGGATATCCGCCTGCAGCCAGTTCGCCTGCAGACCGAACGCGCCGTCCATGCCCGCTTCTTCGGTCATGGTCAGCAGCACTTCCAGTGGGCCGTGCTCAACGCTGTCGTCGGCCAGCACCGCCAGCGCAGAGGCCATGCCGATGCCGTTATCCGCGCCCAGGGTGGTGCCGCGCGCTTTCACCCAGTCACCGTCGATGTAGGGTTGAATCGGGTCTTTAGTGAAGTCGTGAACGGTGTCGTTGTTCTTCTGTGGCACCATGTCCAGGTGCGCCTGCAGCACAACCGGCTTGCGGTTTTCCATGCCAGCGGTAGCGGGCTTGCGGATCAGAATGTTGCCAACCTGGTCGCGTTCCGCGTGCAGGCCTTTTTCCTTCGCCCAGCCCATAATATGTTCGGCAAGCTGTTCTTCATGGTAGGAAGGGTGTGGAATGGAGCAGATTTTGGCAAAAATATCCCACAGCGGCTGCGGAGATAATTGAGACAGTTCAGACACGATAAGTCTCCTTGTCGAGGCGCTGCAAACAGGGTTGCAGGCCACAGGGTTAGCAGGTTAATAGTTACCACAAGTCAGGCTTGCGAGATGAATCTGAGAATACCACTTTCTCTGCTGGCTGGTAGCATAAAGCATGTAAAAACTGAGGCAGAAGGCGCTAAACACTGGTTTTTAGTGCGTCAGATCTCTATAATCTCGCGCAACCTATTTCCCCCTCGAACACTTTTTAAGCCGTATAAAAACAGGCTGGGACACTTCACATGAGCGAAAAATACGTCGTCACCTGGGACATGTTGCAGATTCACGCACGCAAACTGGCTGCGCGTCTGATGCCTTCCGAACAGTGGAAAGGCATTATTGCCGTCAGCCGTGGCGGTCTGGTACCGGGGGCGCTGCTGGCACGTGAGCTGGGTATTCGTCATGTCGATACCGTTTGCATCTCCAGCTATGACCACGACAACCAGCGTGAGCTGAAAGTGCTGAAACGCGCGGAAGGCGACGGTGAAGGCTTTATCGTTATCGACGATCTGGTGGACACCGGCGGTACTGCGGTCGCTATCCGCGAAATGTATCCGAAAGCACATTTCGTCACGATCTTCGCGAAGCCTGCTGGCCGCCCGCTGGTTGACGATTACGTCATTGATATCCCGCAGGATACCTGGATTGAACAGCCATGGGATATGGGCGTGGTCTTCGTACCGCCTATTTCAGGCCGTTAATACCCGTACGTATCTTTACACGCCCGGCTCTGTCGGGCGTTGTTCTTTTTGGCCTGCCACGCGTTACAATAGTCTCCATATGACGTATTCATGGAGGCAACGCAATGACGCAGGCGAATCTCACCGAGACTCTCTTCAAACCCCGTTTCAAACACCCTGAAACGTCGACGCTGGTGCGTCGCTTTAATCCGGGTATCCAGCCTGCCGTCCAGTCCGCGTTAGACGGCAAAAACGTGCCCCACTGGTATCGCATGATTAACCGCCTGATGTGGATCTGGCGCGGTATCGATCCCCGTGAAATCCTTGACGTGCAGGCGCGTATCGTAATGAGTGAAGCAGAACGTACCGACAGCGAACTCTACGATACGGTGGTGGGCTACCGCGGCGGAAACTGGATCTACGAGTGGTCTAAGCAGGCGATGCTCTGGCAGCAAAAAGCCAGCCAGGAAGAGGATGCCACGCGCAGCGGCAAGCACTGGCTGCACGCCGCTAATCTCTACGGCATTGCCGCGTACCCGCATTTAAAAGGGGACGAACTGGCTGAGCAGGCTCAGGCGCTGGCGAATCGTGCCTACGAAGAGGCGGCTCAACGCCTGCCGGGCCAGATGCGCGAGCTTGAGTTTACCATTCCGGGTGGGGCATCCGTTACCGGGTTCCTGCATATGCCCGAAGGTGAAGGTCCGTTCCCGACCGTCCTTATGTGCGGCGGGCTGGATTCGCTGCAAATCGATTATTACAGCCTGTATGAGCGCTACTTCGCACCAAAAGGGATCGCGATGCTGACGCTGGATATGCCCTCAATCGGCTTCTCCTCCAAATGGAAGCTCACTCAGGATTCCAGCCTGCTGCACCAGCATGCGCTAAAAGCGCTGGAAAACATTCCGTGGGTTGACCACACCCGCGTGGCGGCATTTGGCTTCCGCTTTGGCGCAAACGTCGCGGTGCGTCTGGCCTACCTTGAATCATCTCGCCTGAAAGCCGTCGCCTGCCTGGGGCCGGTAGTTCACGCCCTGTTAAGCGATCCCGCACGCCAGGGAAGCGTCCCTGAAATGTACCTTGACGTGCTGGCCAGCCGTCTTGGCATGCATGATGCATCAGACGAAGCGCTGCGCGTTGAGCTCAACCGCTACTCATTAAAAACGCAGGGGTTACTGGGGCGTCGCTGCCCAACGCCGATGCTGTCCGGTTTCTGGAAAAACGATCCGTTCAGTCCGGAAGAGGAGTCGCGCTTAATCACTTCGTCATCTGCCGATGGCAAATTGCTTGAAGTGCCGTTCAGCCCGGTCTATCAGAATTTCGACAAAGCGCTGAAAGAGATTACGCGCTGGATCGCGCAGAGAGTGTGTTAATAGATTGCTAAATTTCGCTGGTTTGGTAAAACAGTGGCTTCACAAAAGGAGATCGCAATGACGTTACCGAGTGGACACCCGAAAAGTAGGCTGATTAAGAAGTTTATGGCTCTCGGCCCGTATATTCGAGAAGAGCAGTGTGAAGAGAATCGCTTTTTTTTCGACTGCCTGGCCGTATGCGTCAACGTGAAGCCTGCACCCGAAAAACGTGAATTCTGGGGCTGGTGGATGGAAATGGAAGCAGAGGAAAAACGCTTTACGTATAGCTATCAGTTTGGTCTGTTTAATAAAGACGGCAACTGGCAGGCCACGACCATTAAAGATCAGGAAGTGATTGACCGCCTGGAATATACGCTAAAAGAGTTCCACGCTAAGGCAAGCGCGCTGCTGGCAACCCTGGATCTCAAGTTCGAGCCCGCGGATGACTTTTCCAGCGAAGCGGTGAAGCTGACTGCCTGATGGCGTCATAGCACCGGGTGGCGGCTTTGCCTTAGCCGGCCTATACAATGCACTATCCCGTAGGCCCGGTAAGCGCAGCGCCACCGGGCAAAAAAATCCCGGCAGATCTGCCGGGATTTTCTTATCCGGAAAATATTAGAACTGGTAGGTCATACCCAGGGCAACGATGTCATCGCTGCTCACGCCCAGTTTATTCTTGTCGTCAATCTGGTTGATTTTATAATCAACAAACGCGGACATATTTTTGTTGAAGTAATAGGTCGCGCCAACGTCAATATATTTCACCAGATCTTCGTCACCAATCCCTTCGATATCTTTGCCTTTAGACTGGACGTAGCCCAGGGACGGACGCAGGCCAAAGTCGAACTGATATTGTGCGACCACTTCAAAGTTCTGTGCTTTATTTGCGAACCCGCCTGAAATTGGCGTCATATTGCGGGTTTCAGAATACATTGCAGCCAGGTAAATATCGTTTGCGTCATATTTCAGACCGGTAGCCCAGGCTTCTGCTTTCTGGCCCTGTCCACGCGCCAGCAGGTTCTGTGCATTGGTGCGGTCAGAGCTGGTGTAGGCGCCGCTGACGGCGAAATCGCTGCCGCCGAAGTCATAGGTCAGAGAGGTACCAAAACCGTCACCGTTCTGTTTCTTGGCGTCACGGTTTTCGTTTTTGCCCTGGTACTGCAGCGTCATGTCCAGGCCGTCAACCGCGCCGAAGAAGTCGGTATTGCGGTAGGTTGCCAGACCAGTCGCACGCTTGGTCATGAAGTTATCGGTCTGCGCGGAAGAGTCGCCGCCGAACTCAGGGAACATATCGGTCCAGGCTTCGACGTCATACAGGGCACCCAGGTTACGACCGTAATCCAAAGAACCAAAGTTTTTCAGCTTCAGGCCCGCGAACGCCAGACGCGTCTTCTGAGAGGAGTCGCTTTCGGCTTTGTTACCGGCAAATTCAGATTCCCAGCGGCCATAGCCCGTCAGCTGATCGTTAATCTGGGTTTCGCCTTTAAAACCGAAACGAACGTACGTCTGGTCACCGTCTTTGGTGGCATCATCGCTGATGTAGTGCATGGCTTTCACTTTGCCGTACACGTCCAGCTTATTACCATTTTTATTATAAACTTCAGCTGCGTGAACGGATGCAGAAGCCACTACGCCCATAACCATTAATGCCAGAGTGCTCTTTTTCATTTTCGATCCTGTCTTATAAACGCGCTAAAAAATTCGCTGGACGATAAGCTCATGCTTAAGTCCCGTGAAAAAACAGGAAGGGTTTTATCGTTCTGAAATGAAACTTTTATGACAAACTAAGAATAATTTTAAAAAACTGTGATTTATTATTTCGGTAATAAAAGTGTCAAATTCTCCCGCTACGCTTCCTGATCCCGCGCAACAAAGTGTTTCGCGATGTGCTAAGGCAGTTGGCAACGGGGCTGACTCCTGTTAAAACGTTCGTTTGACATTACTTTCCCTTATCGTTGAACGGCAGAGAATCATGAGTGACAGCCAGACGCTGGTGGTAAAACTCGGTACCAGTGTGTTAACAGGCGGATCGCGCCGCCTAAATCGCGCCCACATTGTTGAGCTTGTACGTCAGTGCGCTCAGTTACATGCCGCAGGGCATCGTATTGTGATTGTGACCTCCGGGGCGATTGCCGCCGGGCGTGAACACCTGGGTTACCCCGAACTCCCCGCGACGATCGCCTCCAAACAGCTGCTGGCCGCCGTGGGGCAAAGCCGACTCATTCAGCTCTGGGAACAGCTGTTCTCTATCTATGGCATCCACGTCGGGCAGATGCTGCTGACGCGTGCCGATATGGAAGACCGCGAGCGCTTCCTGAACGCCCGCGATACCCTGCGCGCGCTGCTGGACAACAATATCGTTCCGGTTATTAACGAGAACGACGCCGTTGCTACCGCTGAAATCAAAGTGGGTGATAACGATAACCTCTCCGCGCTGGCCGCCATTCTGGCCGGAGCGGATAAATTACTGCTTCTGACCGATCAGCAGGGGCTGTTCACCGCCGATCCTCGCTCCAACCCGGAAGCCGAGCTGATTACCGACGTTCACGGCATCGACGATGCGCTGCGCGCCATCGCCGGTGACAGCGTGTCCGGCCTCGGAACGGGCGGAATGGGAACCAAGCTGCAGGCCGCCGACGTGGCGTGCCGTGCCGGTATCGACACCATCATTGCAGCGGGCAGCCGCCCTGGCGTGATTGGCGACGTGATGGAAGGCATCTCTGTCGGCACCCGCTTTCACGCCCAGGAATCCCCGCTGGAAAACCGTAAACGCTGGATATTTGGCGCGCCGCCTGCGGGTGAACTCGTCGTCGATGAAGGGGCGACCGCCGCGATTCTGGAACGAGGAAGCTCATTACTTCCTAAAGGAATTAAAAGCGTGACAGGCAACTTCTCCCGTGGTGAAGTGATCCGCATCCGTAACCTCGAAGGCCGCGACATCGCCCACGGCGTAAGCCGCTATAACAGCGATGCCCTGCGCCGCATCGCGGGTCACCATTCGCAGCAGATCGACGCCATTCTGGGCTATGAATATGGCCCGGTTGCCGTACACCGCGATGACATGATTATTCGTTAAGGAGCCAGAACATGCTGGAACAAATGGGCGCTGCCGCGAAGGCTGCCTCTTACAAACTGGCGCTCCTTTCCAGCCGCGAGAAAAACCGCGTGCTGGAAAAAATCGCTGATTATCTGGAATCGCAATCCGCTGAGATCCTGCGAGCCAATGAACAGGATTTAGCTGAGGCGCGTGAAAACGGCCTGAGCGAAGCAATGCTCGACCGCCTGGCGTTGACGCCAGCGCGCCTGAAAGGCATCGCCGACGATGTCCGCCAGGTCTGCAACCTGGCCGACCCGGTAGGGCAGGTGATCGACGGCGGGCTGCTCGACAGCGGTTTACGCCTGGAGCGCCGCCGCGTGCCGCTCGGCGTCATCGGCGTGATTTATGAAGCTCGTCCCAACGTGACGGTGGATGTCGCGTCTCTGTGCCTGAAAACCGGCAACGCCGCCATTCTGCGCGGTGGGAAAGAGACCTGGCGTACCAACGCCGCGACGGTGAAAGTCATTCAGCAGGCGCTGGAAGAGTGCGGCTTACCGGCCGGTGCCGTACAGGCGATCGAGAGCCCGGACCGCGCGCTGGTCAATGAAATGCTGCGCATGGACAAATACATCGACATGCTGATCCCACGCGGCGGAGCGGGCCTGCACAAGCTGTGCCGCGAGCAGTCGACGATTCCGGTGATCACCGGCGGTATCGGCGTGTGCCATATCGTGGTGGACGACAGCGCTGAAATTGCACCGGCGCTGAAGATTATTGTGAACGCGAAAACCCAGCGTCCAAGCACCTGTAACACCGTAGAAACGCTGCTGGTGCATCAGGGGATTGCGAACACCTTCCTGCCCGCTCTGAGCAAACGGATGGCAGAGAGCGGCGTGACGCTCCACGCTGACGCCAACGCGCTCGCGCTGCTGCAGGATGGTCCGGCAAACGTGGTTCCTGTACAGGCGGAACAGTATGACGACGAGTTCCTGTCGCTGGATCTGAACGTGAAAATCGTTACCGATCTCGACGACGCCATTGCGCACATCCGTGAACACGGCACGCAGCATTCCGACGCGATTCTGACGCGTACCTTGCGCAATGCCGATCGCTTCGTGAATGAGGTGGACTCCTCGGCGGTGTATGTGAACGCCTCCACCCGCTTCACCGACGGCGGCCAGTTTGGCCTCGGCGCTGAGGTGGCGGTCAGCACGCAGAAACTGCACGCGCGCGGTCCGATGGGGCTGGAAGCGCTGACCACCTACAAGTGGATCGGCTTCGGTGACGATACGATTCGTGCGTAAATAATCACGGGTGATGCAAAAATAGCCGTTTGATTCAAAAGGGCATTGACGCATCACCCGGATAGATCTAACCTTTTGCCCCGTGGTTACACTCGTAACCGGCCTCTCAGGGCCGATATAGCTCAGTTGGTAGAGCAGCGCATTCGTAATGCGAAGGTCGTAGGTTCGACTCCTATTATCGGCACCATTCAAACATCTTCTAACGTCTACTAAAGTTCACTCAAACCCCTTATACTCTGCATTGTGTCGCTCCTGATAGTATTTTTACGTCTACTGACATACCCCAAAATCTACATGCTTCTGGGGGTACATTCGGGGGTATGTGCTGTTCGGTCTTGTGGAGATACCCCCAATGAAGCTCAACGCCCGCCAGGTTGATACCGCTAAACCAAAAGATAAACCCTATAAACTTGCTGATGGTGGTGGGCTTTATCTTCTGGTTAACCCAAATGGCGCACGATACTGGCGGCTTAAGTATCGTGTGGCAGGCAAAGAAAAGCTGCTGGCTCTGGGAGTATATCCAGACGTTACCCTTGCTGATGCGCGAGCTAAACGTGATGAGGCAAAAAGGGGTATCGCTGGGGGTATCGATCCCAACGAAGCGAAACGGGAAGAAAAGATAGCCCGAGAGGCAAATGTCAGGAATACGTTTCAGGAAATTGCCTGTGAATGGCACTCCAGCAAACTATACAAATGGTCTGAGGGGTACGCCTCAGACATTATGGAGGCATTCAATAAAGATGTTTTTCCGTACATTGGTAAAAAACCAATCTCGGAAATCAAGCCGCTCGAATTGCTTAATGTGCTTCGCCGAATGGAGGGGCGAGGGGCAACGGAGAAGGCTAAGAAGGTTAGGCAGCGCTGCGGTGAAGTCTTCCGCTATGCCATTGTCACCGGACGGGCTGAATACAACCCAGCGCCAGATCTCACCAGCGCTATGCAGGGGCATGAATCCAGCCACTATCCTTTCCTGAATGCGCCTGAGCTTCCCGCATTTTTTGAGGCGCTATCACGTTACTCAGGTAGTGAGCTGGTGGTATTGGCCGCGCGTTTGCTGATCATCACTGGTTTAAGAACAGGTGAACTCCGAGGAGCTACATGGCAGGAAATCGACGTTGATGCTGCTGTTTGGGAGATTCCGGCGGAACGAATGAAGATGCGCCGCCCACACATCGTGCCATTGTCATTACAGGCGCAAGCAATAATCATGCGTATCCGGGAAATGACAGGTCGCTATCCCTATATATTCCCTGGGCGTAATGATCCGCGTAAAACCATGAGTGAAGCCAGCATTAACCAGGTTTTTAAACGCATCGGGTATGCCGGGAGAGTAACAGGCCACGGTTTCCGCCACACCATGAGTACCATTCTCCACGAACAGGGCTATAACACCGCATGGATTGAAACGCAGCTCGCCCACGTCGATAAAAACTCTATTCGAGGCACATACAACCACGCTCAATATCTCGATGGCCGCCGGGAAATGCTTCAATGGTATGCCGACTATATGGATGCGCTGGAACACCGTGAAAACGTGGTTCACGGGCGTTTTGGTAAATCCTCATGACTGGTCGAATAGACAGTTATTCTATACCGGGGTAGACTTCTGTAGATGAACAAAGAATAGGCTATGTCTAGGCTGATCACCAAAAACCCGTATACCTCTGCGGGGAGGCATCGCCGCCAAAATTAGAGGGTGCGAGGTAGAATATGCCTGTTGTTGAAAACCTTCCTGATCTATCTCATTGGAAAACAGTACAGGAGTTTAGTATTACCCAGGCTGCGTTATTGCTTGCGGGAATTGACCCCTATGATTATGCAAATGGTCTTGAGGGAGTTAGAAGTACTCGTCATGAACGTTGGAAAATGGCTTGGGGAATATCCGAAGGGATCATAAGTGCTATCCGTCGTGGGGTGTTAACTCCAGTTCAATGTCTTTCGGTTAGATGGATCGGTGATGAATGGAATGGCTGTGAAGAATTTTATGAAATTAAGCCAACTGATCGTAAAAGTGACATATCAAAAGATAAAACAATAATTACTCGTGATTCACTATTTATGTGGGTTGAAAATGAGCGCGTTGATTTTGTACGTAAGCCATCCCCAGATAAAATAATTTCTTTCAGTTGTGAAACTATCTCCGATCAAAATGTTATTGATGTTGTTCCAGAGAAAAATGATGTTGGCATTCTATTACTTCCCAAATATGAACATCAAAGTGAAGGTTTGGAATTCGTTCAGGATGCTATAAAGGAACTTTGGTCAACTTATGATGAAGACGACCCCCAGACAGCTCCAACAAAAAAAGAAGTAATTGATTACTTGACGGAACGGGGGGCAGGTAAAAATATGGCGGAGGCGGTGAACCTTGTTTTACGCCCATCCTGTCTGCAAGGCATAGGAAGAAGGATAAAAAAATCAAAAGGATAGTGTGTGCCTACCATTCATGAGTAATGGTGGGTGCTCTACATGATTTTTCGTGGCATTAGTCATCATAAGTGTGTTTTACCTACCCATTATTAGTACCCCCCCAATATTTTTGATTCATCGGCAAGGGTGGGTACACAACAAAATCATGCCTACCTATATTACTATGGTTTTTAGTGTAACTATCTCGTAAACCGCAATGGACGTTACGAGGTAAATATGTCTCAGTCATTAATTAGATTTGCCGAGGTACAAAAGCGTACTGGCTATAGTAAGGCGTGGTTATACCGTCTTATGAGCGAGAAACGTTTTCCCGCAGCAATTAAAATTGGTTCCCGCTCTATCGCTTTTATTGAAAGTGAAATTGACGAGTGGATTAATCAGCGCATCGCTGAGTCGCGTGGCGAGGTGGCGTAATGGAAAAGAAAAACCGCCCCGTACAGCAGGCGGCTAACTCAGATATTCGCACGTCTGATATTACGCCGACCACCAGCCCGGTACAAGTACCTAAGCGTACCCCAAAGAAACACCGCGCCCGCGTCTATATGCTGCGCACTGGCGTAGAGGGATGGACAGAAAATGATATTCTGCGCTACTGCCGTCTTTCATCCGGGCGTAATTATGCGTCTGAACTGGAGCGCCAGCTTGATATTCAACTAGAGCGTATCGACGAGAAAAACCCGGATGGTATCGGCGCACACCTGCGCTACCGCTTTTCCTGCCGTGGCGACGTTCTCAAGGTGATCCAACTTGTGAACCATAATGCCGCCATTAATGAACATCACGGGCTATCTCAGCAGGATATTGCCGACATTCTGAACCTCTACCCGGACGCATTTAACGCCGCATAACGGAGCCGAAAACATGACTATCGAAAAAAGCCGATTCAATTCGGAGGCCGCCCCACAATCCAGCGTTAACCAGGGCGAATATAGCACTAATGACTTTGCCGCTATTGTTCCCGTTATTTCCGGTCAAATTGGCGGGCGTGAGGCCAGTATTGTTAGTGCTAAGGCACTGCATACAGCGCTTGGAGTAGGTAACGACTTTTCAACCTGGATAAAACTACGCATTGATGAATATGGCTTTAGCCTGAGTGCTGATTACGTGGTTTTTGATTCCTCAGATTTCAGGAATCAAAGTTCAAATTTTGAACAGGGTAGCCCCGGATGGGTGACAAAGCGTGGCGGCGACCGTCGCAGTAAAGATTATGGCCTTTCTCTGGGAATGGCTAAAGAACTGGCAATGGTTGAGCGAAACGAACAAGGTCGCGCCGTTCGCCGTTACTTTATTCAGTGTGAAGAAGCCCTACAGCGCAGCGTGCCAGAGATTGCCGCTCAGTATCGCCGCCAGCTCAAAGCCCGCATCGGTGCCGCCAACCTGTTTAAACCGATGTGCGTAGCACTGGAAAGCGCCCGCGCAGAACAGGGTAAACAGACGCAGGCTCGCCACTACAGCAACGAGAGCAACATGATCGCCCGCATTGTTTTGGGTGGCATGACGGCGAAGCAGTGGGCGCAGGCGAATAGCATTACTGGCGAACCACGCGACAGCATGAACGCCGGGCAACTGGAACACCTTACCTACCTGGAGAGTACCAACATTACGCTGATTGATATGGGTATGGGATATGACCAGCGTAAAGCCGAGCTAATCCGCCTCTCTCAGCGCTGGTTAGCTAAACATCTGGGGGGCTAATCATGCTTAATGCCGCCGTCCAGAATAAAGCCTTTCCCCTGGCTGGCCTGATGTGTACCTTGCGCGGGATCGTGCACGCGCATGAGGGTAAAGCTGGCATAACAGTGCCAGCTAATGCCAGCTCCTCATTTTCTCGTCGTGGTAACGAGGAGAGTTTCGAGACCAGTATGCGCACGAAGATTTATTGGGGGTCACTACGCGAGGAAGATTTTTCCATCATCACTACACGAGGCGGGAAGATTTTTCTGACATCACCAATAGATGCAGGGAATTTATGCCACAGTACGCGCACGCGCGAAGGTGAGTTTCTGGAGTCCATAAAAAAGGGCTTGCTGACTATCGCCGACCCGGTTTATGGTTATAGCGCACCAGCAAAATCTGGTGCCGGGATTGGCGTCCTGCAATTATCCACAGCGCACAACCGCGCTAAATGCGGTTTTTTTGTGTGCGTCGCACGGCTACATCCTTCAATGGTGGGCTGGGCGAGGGCATCGAAAGATGCGCCGGTATCTGTGGAAGCCGGTACGCCAACCTCGTTCAGTTCACCACCAGCGATTGGCGTCTTTGGTGGTGATTATATACATCATTCCACAGAGGCTGCCGCTATGCTGGCTACTATCCCTACCCAAAATCCACAATTTATCTGGTTAATCGCTGCCGTTCGCCGCGACATGCCGACAATTACCGCCAAAATCCATCACATTGCTGCTGAAACTGAGCGCGAAGCCCGCCGCACGCTGGCACGGGATCACGTCTGTTTCTTTGCAGGCCGTATTCGCACAGGGGGCGCACATGCGTAAAAACCCATTGAAAAGCAGCATTGCTATTGCCCTCAGATCCATTGAGCAGGCGTCCGCTGTACTGATTGCTATCCGCCACGCAGCCGGAGAAATGGAGCCTTGCGATATTTCAGACGCTATTGATGCGTGTTCTGATCTGGTCAATGAAGCGCGTTGCGAGCTGGCAATACTGGAGGGTGAGCTATGAATCATTTCCGCATTACCCGCGTCATGGAGGTGGCAGCATGAACCAGTTACCTGACCAGATTGAGGAAGCAACAGCAGTAAGTAACCGCATTCGTGCCGCGCTGGGTTGCGGTGAAATCACCGAACCACACACCCCGGAGAATGTTTCACGCGCCCGCCTTTTGCGTGTACGTGCAGGCCTTTGCCATGTGCTGACGGAGATTATGCCCGGAATAATAGCGAGTGCGGAACGTGACGAGTTGTATGCGTGGCTGTTTGAAATTCACTCCGTGACAAGAGTTGAAGAGTGTCAGGTGAGACTGGAGGCGGACAAATGAAACAGTTCCGAGGTGCGCCGATTCCGGTCACATGGTACGGCGAGGCCGAGACGCCCGATATTGCCGTTCAGTGTATGAGAGACGAAGCGCATGGCAACGGATGGAGTATGGGAGCAGTCACCGCTGTTCAGCAGCGTGAGAAACAACAGGAGTTAGCAGCATGAACATATTACACCGCGCAGAGGCCACACCGGACGGCGTGAACATCATGACACGCAATGATGCCGGGATATATGAGCATGTAGCCATTATCACCTATGAGAGCGCTGTAAGCCGTCTGGATGCGGGAGAGTACGACGATACGCCAGATATCGGCTACGCCATTCATTTTGCCGTTGCTGATGGCGGGGCGCGTGGCTGGTTCGACTTTACCACGCAGCATAACGTCACTATGTGGCGCTGGCTGATTGCGGCCTGTTTCGTTGCTGAAATGAAGCGCGAGAACGGCACAACCTCCGTTACTGAGTCTGACGGCACATCATCGCAGGTAGCGATTTACTCCAATGGCAAAGCGGCACTTCCGGTTTATCCGTTCGCGGAACGTCTTGCGATGGCGAACAACATCGAGGGCGCAATGATTGAGCGATACGGCGTCGAACAGGGTACGGAAAAAGCCATTGTGTTTTATCAGGCCATGCTGGATACGGAGCGCGGCGAGCTTACCCCGTTCGGACGTGAAACGCTGGCAGAGCTACACGATCACTTCATTGCTGATCTGGATGAAAACGGCTGGCCTGAAATGCCAGCGGCGCACTGAGGGAGCGACACAATGCGTAATATCGACCTTATCCGCGAAGTGACCACCGCCGCCGCTGGCAACTGGCCTCATGTGCTGGCTGGCCTGAATATTGATGTTCCTGATTCGCCCCACCGACACGCCGGATGCCCCGCGTGCGGCGGTACGGATCGCTTCCGGTTCGACGACAACGGGCGCGGCAGCTTTATCTGCAACCAGTGCGGCGCTGGCGACGGCTTAGACCTGATTAAGAAAGTGAACAACTGCGACACCACGGAGGCGGCACACCTTGCCGCTGATGTGCTGGGTATTGATTACCGGGCAGCGCAAACCGACCCGGCGGTAGCGAGCCAGAGAAGGGAGCAACTGGAAGCTGACCGCCAGCGGCGTGAGCAGGAGCGCCAGAAACAGGCAGCCGAGGACGCAGAGCAGCGAAGGGCTACGTTTGCCCGTCTGTATGCCGGAATGCGCCAGAGTGCCATACAGGGCGAATCTGATTACCTGCAATCAAAAGGGCTGACCGGGTTTAATTACCCGGTTATGCCCGATGGTTCGTTACTCCTGCCGCTGGTGGATGGATCTGGCGCAGTAGTGGCGGCGCAGACCATCACGCCGCAGGGAGAGAAGCGACTTCTGACAGGTTCAGCGAAGCGCGGGGCATATCACGCCGTAAACGCGCCAGAACAGCCGCAGAGCGTATTAATTGCCGAGGGGCTGGCTACCGCTCTGTCTGTTCACCTGATGCGCCCGGAGGCGCTGACAGTGGCAGCAATCGACGCTGGCAACCTGCTACCCGTTGCCGAAGTGATGTGCCGGATGTATCCAGCCGCGCAGATTGTCATTGCCGCAGATAACGACCACCAGCAGGACGAACAGGCGAACACGGGCAAAGATGCCGCAGAGAAAGCCGCCTTGTCCGTGGCTGGCTGGGTGGCGCTGCCGCCGACAGACCATAAAGCCGACTGGGACGACTACCGCCAGCAAAACGGGCTGGAAGCCGCTACAGCCGCTTTTAACGATTCGATGTACCAGATTCAGGGGGATGCCGTGAAACCACAACTACAGGCCATTGAGGGCGGTAAAACAAGCCAGCTAGAGAAAGATCCGCTAAAGCCGCGCATTGAGAGCCGGAAAGATGGCGTTTACTGGATCACGCCTAAAGTGGACAAGGAAAGCGGCGAGATTATCAACAATGAAAGCTGGCTGGCCTCACCGATGGACGTTATCGGTACCGGACGGGACGATAAGGATCAGTACCTGATACTGCGCTGGCTGGCCTTTGGCGCAGGCATACCGACAACAGCGGCTATTCCCCTGGCTGATATTGGCGAGCGCGAGGGATGGCGCACCCTGAAAGCGGGCGGGGTTAACGTCACCACCAAAAGCAGCTTACGGGCGATTCTGGCCGACTGGCTACAGCGTAGCGGCTCGTGTGAATTGTGGCGTGTTGCTCACGCTACTGGCTGGCAGTGTGGGGCGTATATCATGCCGGACGGGGAAATCATCGGGACACCGGAAAGCTCGGTGCTGTTTAGCGGGCGCAGTTCTGCCGCCGCAGGGTACACCGTGGCGGGAACCTCAGAGAGCTGGCGTAACAGTGTTGCGCGGCTGGCATACGGTAACTATGCGATGATGACAGGCATTGCCGCCGCACTGGCAGCCCCGTTAATCGGGCTGGCGGGTGCTGATGGTTTCGGGATTCACTTCTATGAACAGTCGAGCGCGGGTAAGACCACCACAGCGAACGTCGCCAGCAGTCTGTACGGCAACCCGGACTTATTGCGCCTGACGTGGTACGGCACGGCGCTGGGGCTGGCAAACGAAGCCGCAGCACACAATGACGGGCTGATGCCACTGGATGAAGTCGGACAAGGGGCAGACCCGGTAAGCGTGTCTCAGTCTGCTTACGCGCTGTTTAACGGCGTGGGGAAATTGCAGGGGGCGAAGGAAGGCGGCAACCGGGATTTAAAGCGCTGGCGCACCGTGGCGATCAGTACCGGGGAAATGGACTTAGAAACCTTCATAGCCACCGCCGGACGCAAGACCAAAGCCGGGCAACTGGTGCGCCTGCTGAATATCCCGCTGAGTAAGGCGGTGCGCTTTCACGATCACCAAAACGGCAAACAACATGCCGACGCACTGAAAGACGCATATCAGCACCACCACGGCGCAGCGGGGCGGGAGTGGATCAAGTGGCTGGCAGACCATCAGCAGCAGGCCATTGATACCGTGCGGGAGTGTGAAGCCCGCTGGCGCAGCCTGATACCTGCCGACTATGGCGAACAGGTTCACCGTGTAGGGGCGCGGTTTGCCATTCTGGAGGCGGCTTTATTGCTGGGTGAGGTTGTTACCGGATGGGACGATCAGACGTGCCGTGATGCGATACAGCACAGCTACAATGCCTGGCTGCGCGAGTTCGGCACGGGCAACAAAGAGCACCAGCAGATAATTGAGCAGACGGAGGCGTTTTTGAATGCTCATGGCCTGAGCCGCTACGCACCGCTGGGTTATGACCCCCGTGATTTACCGATCCGTGATTTAGCCGGGTACAGGAAGAAGGGGAACCACGACAGCGACCCGATAATTTTTTACACCTTCCCGGCGACCTTCGAGCAGGAGATCGCACGGGGATTCAATGCCAGGCAGTTTGCCGAAGTTCTCAAGAATGCAGGAATGCTAACACCACCAACGAGCGGGCGAGGTTATCAGGGACGTGTGCGCGAGGATGGCAGGCAAATCCGCGTTTATGTGCTCAACTTCATGGCAGAGGAAAGCAGCCAGCCAGAGGAGTGATCTTTTTTCACATACGTAGTTTTAGTGTTGTCTCAGTTGCCTTTGTTGTCTCAATTTGTAAATTTAATTGATTTATAAGGATTTTATTTCATTTTCTGAGACAACAGCGAGACAACATTTAGCTGTTTTGAGACAACATAGTGAAAGTGTGATTTTTTGCCTGGCTGGCAGTGAGACAACATTGACCCTGCGTGAGACAACACAAAACCATCAATGTTGTCTCAGCAAAACCCAGACGTGGCGCGGCCTGTAGCGCCGTGAGACAACAAAGGCAACTGAGACAACACTATTTCTGCTTACTATGAAAAAAAATCGGCAGGTGTCCCACGTTAAGAAATCGTTATTAGCAAAACTAATAATCCGGTGAGGTAACAATGACAGCACAAATTTCAGCATACGGGCGGCTGGTGGCAGATCCCCAGACCCGCACCACAACGAACGGTAACAACATGGCTATGGCGCGGCTGGCGGTGTCTCTCCCCTGTAATGCGGCAGAGGCGGGAGAGTCAACCTTCTGGCTGGGCGTTATTGCTTTTGGGAAGCAGGCCGATGTGCTGGCAAAGCACCAGAAAGGCGACCTTGTGAGCGTGGCAGGCAATATGCAACTCAACCAGTGGACAGGGCAGGACGGCGGTACACAGCAGGGGTATCAGGTAGTAGCCGACAGTGTGATCAGCGCCAGAACGGTACGCCCCGGCGGGAAGGCAGGACAGCAGGGACAGGCAACGGACGCGCTGAGACGTGCGCAGCAGCCATCCCGTGATGAATACGACCAGCGCCCACCATTCGACGATGAAACGCCATTCTGAGGGAGATAAGCATGGTCAACGATAGTAAAGCAGAGGCTCTGGAAGCAAAGGGGCTGTATCGCAGGGCTGCGACGCGCTGGCAGGAAGTCATGATGCTTTGTGCTGAGGACGATGATCGGGAATGGGTAAAGCAGCGACGTGATACGTGTCTGACAAATGTGAAGCGCCCGCCAGTGAAAACCGATGATTACGGCGATCTGCATAAAGCAGTCACTGAGACACAACACCGCATGGGGATAGCGCAACCGAACGGTAACGCCTTCCGGTTAAATGGCGGTAAGAAGCAACGACAGACCACCAGCGGGAGCGACAGTTCGCAGTAAGGTTCGCACCAGAACGGCTGTAAATTCTTGACTGTCCTGGACGGATTTTAAACCCAAGTAGCGCTAAACCCGCGCCAGCAGAGGGCTGGAAGCCAGAGCGTGATTTAGGTCGTCCAGAATATTCTGGTTCGCGCCACTGATTCGCAGTACGCAGTCAGGTACGCGGCAAAACTGCGTATTCTACGTGAGTACCACCTCACTAATCCTAACGGTGGCATTGCGAATGCGTAGTAAATTGCGCAGGGAGTGGTTGAGAAAACTTTAGTTCCCGCCAGTGTTCACAGGTGCGCAAAATTGCGTGATACGAAACCGATTCGCAGTTGCGTACCAGCCTGTAAGCCGCATTATCGCTGGGTTTCTACAGTCGAACGCAGTACGTAAAGTGAAAAATCCTCCAAATACGAAACCCGAATATTGCGCAGTAAATTGCGAATTGCGCAGTTCACAAAAAATCTGCGCAAAACGAAACGGATACCAATGCGCAAACCATCCTCAACCCCGCGCGGTTACTGGCTTTATTAATGTGAAATTGCAAAATTGGTGCGCAATTTACAGTAAAATACGCATATTATTTCGTATTCATTTTGCGCAGTGCGCAGCGCAAATCCTAACATTTCCTAACGTTGCGCAGAGGAGGGATCGGAAAGTGAGAGGCAGAACACGCAGCTATACCACCGACCTGCCCCGCATAGGGTTGCCATTCCTTGCGCACATGCGTAGCAGGCTGGCGGACGCCGAACCGGGGACGCAGCTTTATACCCAGACCGAAAGCGGAACGTTGTATACCTTCCGGCAAGCCGACAGCTACGCCATGACAATCAACGGCGTTACACGGGCAATCAGAACCACGACCACACAAGCCGGGTATGGTGTGCGGGAATGGTACGTCTGTCCCCACTGCATAAAGCGGGTAGCGAAGCTGTATATCGGCAAAAAAGATATTGGCTGCCGGGGATGCTGGAAACTCCACTATAAAAGCCAGAGCGCCGACAGACTGGACAGGATGCGAATGAAGATACGCCAGCAGCGATGCGCGATATGGGGCAACAATGACCTTACCAATAATCTGTTTAATGACATTCGCATGTTCCCGAAGCCAAAGGGGATGCGCTGGGCTACGTTTGACAGGAAGCGGGCAGAGTTGTCAGCAATGGAGATGGCTTACTGGCAGGCATTCAGTCCGGTAGTAGATAGAATAACGGGCGTGATTGAGCGTAAGACGGGGAAAGCAGCCAGAGGCATTGGCCTGACTTTGTAAAAGCAAAACGCCCGCACGGGGCGTCAGGGAACGGGATAGACTTCTGCGACAATTTGCATTCGCCGCCAATATAGCAAGCCGTCCACATCAAGCAATAAACTATCACCGGGGAGGGGGAGCCAAATCTCTGAAACCCTGAGCCTTACGGACTGCCCGCCTCATCGAATGTTTAAACCCGCGAAAAATGAAATTTAATCCGGGGCTGTTTCATCCTTCCAGAGGGTATGACGTATGACACCACGCGAAATAGCTTTATTGACCACCGCCAAACTGGAGCACGAAGGCCACCAGCTTACCCCGGCAGATCAACGGGAGATAGAACGCTCAGTTAATGCCGATATAGCCCGGCGTGACAAATTCCGCGAAATGATGCGATCACCCGCCTACCAGTGGAAGAAGCCCGCGCCGCGCAGGTAGATTACCTTTATTCACCTTTATATATTCGAACAACAAAACCCCTCGCAGGTCTCGCCAATAAAGGGATATAGCAGTAACTATGACTACCGAATGGTAAAGCTACGATGCCAGTCGCTGGTTTCCAAACTTGAGGTTTCCAGGACAGTTTCAACCAAATTGCGGATTATCAGTCAAACGCACCGGGTATCTTGCGCGGTGGATGGTGAGCCATCACGCAGAATCTTTAAATGGCATTTTACGATGGGCAATACCCGTGGTTATATGCGATTATTAACGAGAGTGGACAGTTATAGACGAAAACATACGGCAGGAGATTTGATAATGGCAGTTACAACCCTTAACAGCGTAGCGGATTACCTGCTTTGCTTTGCTCAAGAGCATGGGGATGTTATGACGCCGCTGAAATTACAAAAGATGGTGTTTTATGCTGATGCTTGGTACATGGCTCTCAATGATGACAAAGAATTGATCGCTGACCAGTTTGAAGCATGGGTACATGGCCCCGTTGCACGAGATCTATACATTCGATTTGCTGACTACAAATGGCAACCGATCACCAGCGAAATAAAATGCCCGGAACTTCCGGACGATGTTTCAGAGCACCTGAGCGAAATCTATAACGTATTCGGCAGGTTTTCGGCCTATGAGCTTGAGCAGATGACCCATCAGGAAAAGCCCTGGCTAATTGCTCGTGGTGATACTCCATCTGATGCCCCGTGTCGTAACGGCATAGACAAAGGTGTCACTGCTGAATTTTACCGCAGCATGATGGATGCTTAACTATGGCTAAAGGGAAGATTAAAGCGGGGAAACTTCCGGTAGCAGATAACAAAATTGTTGCCGGAACGCCCAATCCGACGACAACAACCCTTAGCTTTTCTTTCCAGTACATTGATCCAGCACATGCGAAATTTGGTTTCTCCGGTCAGACAGCAGCTTACTTTTGTAAAGTACTTGAACGGCTTAAAGATATATCGAGCCTGACATCACTTGAGTTTACGACAAACCGGAATGCGGCGCTCAAATCCCACTGTATTGAGTGGAAAACGACCTCTGAGCCTGACGGTTTTACCCACCTTAACGAGCAATTTCAGAGTTTTACACCTTATCAGTTTGCGATATCACGTAATGAGTACGGCCGTATACATGGTTTTTTCATAGGCAACGTGTTCCATGTTGTATGGCTTGATCCTGACCATCAGCTTTATCCCGGTCAGTAGCAGCAAAACACCCACCTAAACCTACACTATTCGTTCACGACGCATGTACCAGCTAAAGATAACCATCCGAGACAGCAAACCACCAATATGGCGGCGTGTGCTGGTTCCAGAGCAAATCCCCTTTAGTAAACTTCACGCGGTGATCCAGTTGGCTTTTGGGTGGAATGACGAACACCTGTACATGTTCGAGAAAGGGCGTAAAGGTGATCCAGGTCGCGAGTATCGCGTATGGGGTGAGGATGAAAGCATGGGTAACGCGGCAATCACGCCATTATGGGCGGCGCTCCAGAACGAGGGTGACAAGCTGGTTTACACGTATGACTTTGGCGACTGGTGGGATTGCCTTATTGTACTGGAGAAGCAAACACATGATACCAGTATCCAGCCTGTTAGCTGTTTGCGCGGGAAGGGGACTACCCCGGCGGAAAATTCGGGTGGTTTGCATGGTTACAATGAATTGCTCTTACAGGCCAGAAAGTCTGATAATCCTGAACAGGCAGAGATCCACGATTTCCTGATGCTGGATATTGAACGCCGGGTTTACGACCTGAACAACATTAACGACAGATTGCAGGCTCTTAACTGACCCGCATGTATTCGCCTGATATTGCGTTATCAGCGCCGCCAGTATCGCGCATAACAGCGCACTGACCGGGTAAACCGTAGCGCACGACCATTGCGTTGGTTTCACCGCCGCGCCGTACCTGACGCGACTCATACACTGTTACACGCTCCAGCAGCCCACTAGCAACCATGCTTTCCAACGTACGCCGGGTTGATTCTAGCTGGTGGCGCTTATCGAACGACACCATGCCATGAAGCAGGTAGGCCACGCCCGACACATCGAACGGCGGCGCACCAATTTCACCTGTCACCCATTCGAGGTTATCCGGTTCAAAATAGCTGAGTATCTCTTTTTTGCGGTTGGTCATTCTCATGGCTGGCAGGTTCCTTATTGTGGGATAGCACTATCATACAATAAGCGGGTTGAAGGGAGAGCGTTACCGCCTGATATGCTGTATGAATAACAACCAAATTTCAGGGGCGGAAAAAGATATGGGGGTACTTTTGGGGGTATCTATAAAAAATGAACAATAAAAAAGACAACAAAAACAAAGGTTATCGCCTATGTGTATTGTTCCTATTATCGCACCATTTCAAACTCTTCCCATGTTTACCTGACACAAGATAAAGTCCGTGTGCTGTGGTTTCTGGCCTGTTTCTTATCTTTAGTCATCATTTGGACTCAACCAGAATCAAGTCACTATGGGGCATTCCAGGTTCGTTCCATGGAGATACCCCAGTGAAGCTTAATGCACGACGGGTTGATTCTGCTAAACCTAACGAGAAGAACTTCGGTTACGCAATCGTCATCGACCGAGCAGAATATACTCCTGCTGAAGAGCTAGCTAGCGCGATGTCAAGGCTTGAATCGGAGTACTATCCCTGCCTGAGTGTAGAGAAGCTACCAAACTTCTTTAAAGCGCTCCCAGGCTATACGGGAAGTCCGCTAGCTGTTCTTGCCGCTCGTTTGCTGATCCTTACGGGAGTTCTCGCTGGCGAACTCCGTACCGTTTTCTGGAGCGAGTTTTAACTTGATAAATTCCAGACGTAAGAATGAAGATGGAACGACCTCACCTTGGCCCGTCTCTATTCAAGCTCTGGGAATCGTACATCAACATTAAGTAATGTCTGGGCAATCTCCACTGATGTTTTCTGAGCGCAATGATCCACGCGAAACGATAAGTAAGATTTTGCATGCGAAGGGAGATGATACAGTGGCATACAGATTTTATTGATAGCCAGAGCAGACAATGAAAACACGATCTTGCTCGCTATCTTATTTGAGGTGAAATAAGGGTTACGAGGCTGGTAGATGTTAATTTGGGAGAGACGCCTCAGTCATTATGTGGTGCAGTGCGTCTTTATGAAATTAATTTATTTCATCATCATTGTGATTTTATATGAGGTTTTCGCGAAGATAATAAGTAGTAAATAATATTGATTTGCAGTTGTTATGAACCCGGCGTAATGGATAGCGAGTCGCTACAATTAAGGTCTTTTGGTGGCATGGCCTTCAGGAGAGGATAACCATGGTTAACCGCACTTGTAGAGTGATACCACCGCCATCTGGATCGCGCTGGAGCTGTCGCTGATGGTCCAGGGGAGCCTGTGTGAACACTCACTGTCATAGCTTCCGTAGAGTCAGGGCAAGCTGAAGCGCCTTTTCATCTTAGCCTGAAGGTAAAAGTCATGTAGGGCCGGTAGTTTCAGCTATAGCAGTTTTTTGATGAAAAACTCATAGCAAAATAGTTCATATGGATGAGAAGCATTTACTTTTGACGAAAGTACGTAAATAAAGGTGGCTATGTTCGCAAGCCTGTGCAAAAAGTATTAAAATAATATCCTTGAGCTTACATTCAGTTAATGTCAGGATCACAGATGAAGTACATCGTTGAAGACAAGATAGTTTTTCGCCCCGATGACGGCGCGTTCTGGATGACGGAGAGGGAAGACGAGAAAGTTATCCTGCCTCCAATTGTGTCAAGATTAATGGCATTACTACTTGAAGAGCAAGGGAAAATAATGACACGCGACGAAATCATGGAGCGCGTGTGGACGATTCACGGTCTGGAACCATCAGGAAACAGCCTTAATCAATATATCTCGAATATACGCAGACATTTTCAAAACGTAGGTCTTGGCGAGGAAGTAATAAAAACTATCCCCCGTATTGGGTTTGTGCTGAGTAGCGAGATTAAAATTGAAAAAGATATTCATCGCCCTGTCATCTCGGAACCTTTATCTGAAAACCATCATCCGGAATTGATAAAAGACATTCATTCAGGTCTAGCTTTACGCTCGTCATCCTTTTATGCGCTACTCGCCGTAATAATTCTAGTAATAGTCTGCACACCTTTTCTTTTCAAAGCAGGGATTAATCGGGTTAATAATAATAATCTGATAATTGATCCTGTCGTTATCGGGAAAATAAATCAGTGCAACGTAAGTACATTACAAATGGAAAACACCAGCCATCACTCTGACTTTCGCGCGCTATCACAACGGATCTTTGATGCTAAAAATATTCATTGCCTTAAAGATGAAACAGCTTTTTTATTCGTTCAAAGCAGTGTGTTCTATGATCAGCCAGGGAGGGTGTTTGTCTCCGTTTGTGATAACAGCAACGGGATACTTGTTTCCTGTAAAAACTATTCATTCAATAATTGGTTATAAGCATGAGAAGTCTGATGACAAAAAAACAGAAAGTACTTCTGGCGCTTGCCGCATTGGTGATGATCGTAAATGCTATCTATTTTTATGCGCGCTATCACTCTACCTATAATATCAAGTGTAATGCCTATGTTACTTATCAGATACAGCAGGAAGAATTTAGTTATGATGTGGTAATCACAATGGATTTGCGTAACGATGCAAGTGGTTTGTTTGGCGCAGAAGGTACCATGAGAAAAGGGAAAAGTAGCTGGACACTGAATCGGGATGTGGTGTTCAACTATCACCGTTTACAGACTAATGATATTCGGTTGGATAATGTTCGTATTATTAAATACGGTCGGGATAACGCTCCCGATGACGTTTTTGATCGCAATTTTATTTCACTAAAGGATGAAGCTGGCAGGACTATTTCTCTTGGAAAGGTGATGAATGGCTATGTGGTGGGAACACTACGTGCGCCTGTTTTTACCTGCCTTGCACATTAAAGTTGAAGAAAAGCGCCATGACTGGCGCTCCTTTTAGCGGTTTACCATACCTGTGGATCGAACATCAGTCCCTCAGGAAAGTTTTTGAAAAAATGCTCGTTATTATATTAGAGAAATTCCATAACCAGATAGCCAGACCCCTTGAAGGCTCCCGTTTTGGTTGGTGTGCCGGATAGTGTGGCTGAGATCTCAAGATTGTTTTTCTGAGTAGTGTTCCTTATCCCGTAGTACTCAGTGGCAGTAATTTTTCTTCCCTCAATATAAATGAAGGCTTCGGTCCCATTATCTAACTTAATGCTATTGCTTCGCATTTTTAATTTATATGCAAGGGAACTGATAGTAGTGTTACCTGCCCCTGCTACTCCGACACAGTTTATGGTGAGCGTTGTGTTAGCTTTTGCAGTATTGAAGTCAGTAAGACTAATGGTTCCAAATTTCAGATCCAATGTGCTTGCTTGAGCCTTGCAAGGAATATAGTTGGGTATAATCCTTCCGCAGGACATATCAGAATCATTAAAGTTATAATCCGTGCCATCAATTCTTTTTGGTCTTCCATCTGATGTTATATTAGATTGCTCTTTATAGGACGAATAACCAAACCCAACACAATAAGAAATGACAACTCCTGCAATTGATGTCACATTCGAATAAATACCTGATTTCTTTTTAAGATCATTCACTGCCGATACAAAAGTTGGTTTACCAGGAAAAAGTGGGTCAGACTCCACATTCAGTTTCAATGCGCTTTGATACGCATTGTCAAGAAACTGCCATCGTGCTCCTGATTCTGAACGCAGCATAATAAAGTAACCAATGTTCCTGAAGACCGTTTCTGTCTTAACGCCCCATTCCGTAGTATAAATTCGTGGAGAGAGAGAGAGAATATGTATACCTGGAGAAGTATTGGTGCCAACGTCCGTTATGAGGTTAGGTTGTATCCAATTCACAGGTGCACATGACGCAACACCGCTGTAAAAAGTGGCAATCATGAGCGTTAGTAAAGAAATTTTTTTTATCATAACTCTCTCCAGTATGAGTAAGGAATTATCATTATATGTATGGCCACTTTTTCGCGCTTATAAAAGCACTTGCAGACTTAGTAAAACTTAACTAATGATAATGAAAAATAATGTTGGCATTACCAGTAAAATCACCGGCATCAAGAGCGTCAGAGTTATCGTCACTCGCTACCAGCAGTGCATAAATATCAGGTGCTCCACCATTCGGCGAGCTATTGCTATAGGTAAAACTTATTGAGTCACCTTGCTTTATTGGAGTATTATTGTTGAAAAGTTGTATAGCAAGGCCCGTCATGGACGTTTTTATATAATCGCCGTTGAATGCCGCTGGATCACCCTGAATGGACAGCGTCATGCTGTCATGGATAAAATCGGAACAACGAGCTTCGATGGGTATCTTTTCTCTGTATATTTTCTGCATAATCTTTTTTTTGGCAATTTTATCACCAAAGTCAACAACAATATGATTCTGTGTATTTACCGTACAGGTTGGTACCGCTCTCTTTACCGTTCCGTTGATTGAAATTGTTGCATCAGCGAGCAAGGGCTCAACGGGTAAGATAATGCCGATTATGCACGACACAAAGCATATGAATTTAACAGGCATAATGATCACCTTACTCAAAGGAAATAATCAATGAGGCAGTAGCGGAAAATGCATCTTGTTGGTTAAGCTGTTGGTTCTTAGCTACAGGCGAGACGTGAATACGAGGCGGCTGCGCAGATGAAGTCCAGGTGTAAGAGAAACCTTTATTAACAGCTATTTTTGCATCCCCCGAGTAAAATTGTATTGCGACATTGTCACTGTTTGTCAACAACAGACCGTTCCCAAATTTCGCTTCTGTTCCGTAAATTTTAATCGTCATTCTTGCTTCTGAATTGCACTCAAAAGTATTAATGATGTTTTGTTTGTAATTATCTCCCGTCATGTTCATAGTAATTAAGTCTTTCCATTCAATATTTATCTTATTATCCTTATTTACTGTACAGGTACGATTATCATTCAATGTGCCGGAAATATTGATTAGTATCAAATCATCACCAGAACTTATACCATATTTTCCCTCAACCGAAATGGCCGGGGGGCAGGTGAGTAATGCAGCGATGCATAAGATAAATTTTTGCATGTAAAGTAGCCTGAAAAGTATGAGATTTCTTTACTGAGGTGAAAGATCTGAAATGACGTTATTCACGCTACAGTGCGCCTGTGTGCAATTAAACGTCAGTCGCAAAGGTCCGCCATAATCATCTATCAGCATCAGAACAGGAGAAGTGCCGGGCAACCCACCTTTCAGGGCTAACTCCGCAGCGGATTTTGGTGACACCATTACCGGATCAAACCCTGGAAGTGCGGCCCCTTTTTGAGAATCGCGAATCGCTGTGAATGTCAGGTAATAGGGGGTCGGGTTCACCAGCGTATAACCTCCATTCTTCTTTGTTAACTTCACATTCTCAATACCCGGATAATGGCCCTCCGGATGGGCTATTTTTAACGCAGCAGGCCGGTAGAACATTTTCAGGCGCAGCTGTAACGCCAGCGTCAGGACATTCTCTTTGTTGTCTTTTGTCGGAATTTCCCGGAGGTTCAGGTAATACAGGCTTTCTCTATCCTGCGGAAGCGTTGACAGATCGGGCAATGGCTGTATACGAATAGATGTCTTACCGTCAGGTTCAATACGTTGTAGCGGTGGTAGTATCGTGAATTTTCCTTTTATTTTATTTTCATGCTGATCTTCCAGCCACGCTTGTGCAAGATAAGGCAAATCTTTGTTGTTATTGGTGATTCCAATGCTCACAGACTTCTCACCTTCGTTAAAAATAAGGCGTGAGCGATCCACGGATAAAGCTGCCAGAGCCTGGCAGGTTGGAAAGATAAATGCTAATGCAATTAATGTATTACAGGCAAATGTTCGCATGATGTTCCTCAATTAATTTTATTAATGATATTCTACGGTAACATTAATCCTGGACCAAAATGCTCCCAGTCGAACAGGACCCGCAGATGTTTTTTCCAGGTAACTTGACAGGAAAAACTCATTCCTTCCGGGACTTAAGTTAAACACTTTGCTTTTCACACCAGGAATGAGACGAACTGACTCCGGGCCTTCGATGCGCAGACCAACTCCGGAGACGTCACCATGTAAACGGAAAAGTGATTTGTCAACGATGTCATGCTCTGAATCTAACTGCACATAAACCGATGGCTGATCGTTGATATACTCTAACGCCCCGTCCTGATGAGCATTTCTTAATAAACTGCCCGGCATGCAGTCATCAAAAATTAACCTGATCTGGCCTGCTTGAGAAATATCACCGACTTTCCTGAACTCGCGCAATGAGACAGAGGAGAGCATTGCATCTTGATTCAACGATTCTATGGATAGCTTACACGGCGTTTCAACAATGTTCGCATTGATAGTCAGCATGCCATTTAGTCCATCGACGTGGGCGGCATCCTGTTTTTGAGCATTGCTGCCAGGTAGATATAAAACTGTGATCATCGAAACCGCAGCCCATAGTGTTTTTTTCATACGTAATTGCTCGATCCCGGTTTACTGTTTTTTGGCTTTACATATTTCACCCGTACAGTGAAATGCCAGTGTCGGTTTCCCGCCGAAATCATTGATGGTCGTAAGATGAGGCGCAGTAAAGTGTTCAGTATCAATGTGGTTGCTAGATTTTGGCGCAATCATGACGGATTTATAACCTTTAGCCACTGGATCTTTTTCCGACCCACGAATCGCAATGATTGTCATAAAGTAGGGGGTCGGATTCTCAACGTTATAGCCTTTGTTAGTACGCGTTAAAATCAATTGATCATCCCACCGGCTAAATTTTTTTGGAATAATGCCCGTCGGGCGATAAAACAATTTTATTCTGGTTTGCAACGCTATCTGCATAACATTGGAACGATCGCTTTTAGGCGGTATCTCTTTCACATTCAGCCAAAAAACTGACTCTCGATCCTGAGGCAAACCTGCTGATGCGCTGACAGGGTTAATTCGAATCATACCCCGATGGCCCGGCTCAATACGTTGCAGGGCAGGAGATACCGCCAGCGGTAAGTTGCTCTTATTTCCTTGTGCATCTTCTATCCATGCCTGAGCGAGGTAGGGGCTATGTGTATTATCATTACTGAGGGTCAGTGACATACTATTTACATTCCCGGCATAAATCACGCGGGTTCGGTCAAGTGCGACTGCGGCATCCGCCGTAATAGAAAATGACAGCATGCTTGCGAGAGCCATCATTACCTTAATTTTATTAAACATATTAAATACCTTTACTGTTTGTTATGACTCTGAATTATTGCAGGGTAAAAGGAGCGTTTCGGCGTCCAGTTCCTGCGGTAATACGACAGTACACTGCTCTTTTCCTGCCCATTTCACCGTCAGCGATTGACCTTCTTTTAGCCCCGTAAGCCAGACCATGCCATCATCACCCACAATACCTAATTCTCGATTTGCTTCATCGTGAACCGTGGCGCCAAAAGGAGGGTGCTCTCCGTGACTATTTCTTATTGCTGCCATTCGCTTTTTCCCTTCAATGAGATCAAATTTCCTATAGCCGATTGCGCCTTCGGTTAAAACAAACTCTTTAACAGGTGCACTACGATGTTCAACATCGGCAGGAAGCTCATTGACATCTATGGATGCAGCCACTTTGTAGTAGCTTGATACGTCAGGAATAACAGCCAGGCCGCCCTTATTTGTTCGCGCCGAGGAAGAGAAAGGAACGTCGCTGATGCCATCAGTGTCCACCATAATGCGCGTGCCACCATTACTACCGCGGTGTAAAGCTATACCGTGTTTCGTTGCGGTGAGGCCGCCACTCAACGACAGTCCTGCAGCGCTGTAACTGCTTTCCTGCCAGGTTGCATTCAAATTTGCATCTGAAACATTACCGTTATACGAATAGAAACCGCTCACATTTTTTGTCGCGCTGGCATTGGCGTTATTCTCATACCCCGCTCTTAACATGTAGCTGCTGTTATCATTCACACGCTGATGCCAGCCAACAGCATGCGTGTTTCGACCGTTCCCATATCCGCTGTTATAATTAACGCTGCCGCTTTGCATCGGAATACTAATGTTGATATAAGCGTATCGATCCTTTCTCCCCATATAGGTGTTCTGGGTTGCGTTCACTGATGCAGATAAATTACGGATTTTGCCGATATCAAAATAGCGACTGGTTGAAAAACTATAGCGATCTGACACTTTATGATCCCAATAGGTTTGATGGCTCCAGCTCAGATAGGTTGTTATCCGATAGTCGGGAAAACTTTTATTGGCCGTGATAGTATAGAGTTCTTTATTATTGCCGCTTTGGGCATTGTGATATCTTGCACCGAGATATTCACCCATTGAGAGAAAGTCGCGTTCGGAAAAGCGATACCCTGCAAAGCTAACTTCACTGTTAAGCTCATCAAAGCGCTTCGAATAGCTAAGACGCCAGGATTTGCCCTGTTTACGTTCTCCATCAATAGTGGCAATAGATTGTGTGACATCCGCAGAAACGGCACCAAAACTCAACAAATCCCGGCCGATGCCGACTGCCAGTGCGTTATAGTTTTCACTGAAAATATTCCCCCCATAAAGAGAATAGGCATTGTTGATTCCCCAGGAAAACTCACCGGTGCCGAAAACGTCCCCTTCGAATTTATGGTCAAAGTCGCTAGGTTTACCCAGGGCAAGCTTATAGCGGAGTTGACCAGGCCGGGTCAGGTAGGGAATTGATGCAGTATCCACCTGAAAATTTTGCTCAGTGCCATCCTGTTCGCTGACCTTCACATCCAGCTTTCCATTTACCGCACTGTTCAGATCCTCAATTAAGAAAGGGCCGGTAGCGACGGTTGTTTCATATATTACTCGACCCTGCTGCGAGATCGTCACAGTGGCATTGGTTCTCGCGATCCCTGAGATAGAGGGCGCATATCCCCGAAGGTTAGGAGGAAGCATGCGGTCGTCACTCACGATAGAGGCACCGGTATAGCGCCAACTATCAAAAATATCTGAATCCAGATAAGACTCACCGGCCGTGATTTTTGCACCGATTTTTTTCAGTGCCCGGTAAGCGTAGAATCGAGACCAGTCAAAACTTTTTTTAGTGTATTGTGCCTTGTGCTGATAACTGGATTGCCAGTCTGCGCGTACACGCCAGGCTCCCACATTAATGCCTGTTACACCCGTGCCGCTCGCATCTTTTGTCGTATCGGTATTGACATTTCGCGTCAGGCCTACGTTAACATTGTAATCAAAAAGATAGCCGTCCGTTCCTTCTTCCCAATGCGTTGGCGGCAACCAGTTAGCGTCCTGATATTCCAGCCATGCCTGAGGTATTGAGATAATCAGTGCTGATTCAGATAAGTTTCCTTTTGCTGACATCCCGGGCAATTGACTAAAATCAGCGCATTGCTGATTGTGCCACCAAATGATTTTCTCTTTAGCCTCAGGTTTAAGCCCCAGCATATCAATGATGTCGGTATCCAGACAGGGGGCAACGGTTTTAGAATTTTCATCATATTCAAAAAAGAGAACCTCTTTCTCAGAAAGCGTGAACTCATTGATTCTGACTTTCAGAAGATAAGTGCCGGGCATGATGTAACCGGCCTCTGAAAAGCGGGATAAATCAATATTGTCTTTTTCATCGCCAAGCAGATCCATATTGAACTCAACAGCATATACACATTTAATATGTAATGCCAGTGCTGCGAATATGAATAATCCACGCATTTTTATGCTTGGGTATTTTAATGAAAACATCATTGATTTATATCCTGTGTAAAGATAAAGCTTATTGGTATTCAATTGTGAATTTTATTGTGGTGGATAAACTTCCTAATAATAGTTGCGTGCCGTTGCTTACAAGTTTTATTTTAAAATCCAATCTTGTTTGCCCATTTTCTACTTTAGCAACATTGACCCGGCGGCCAGGTAAGACTCGCTGTCCGTTGGTATCTTTGATTTGTACGGCAACGCCAGAACCTTCTCCCGACATTAAGAATAAATCACCATTCTGGCGATCAGGTGTGCCGTCAAACGATATATGTACAGACTCCCACAATCCCCCTGTACTTTTCTCCGCAGAGCAGTTAATCAGACGAATAGTAAAATTTTTAGCCTTATCCTCGTCGTCATTGACAATATGACTAACTTTTACGTTGTCAAAAAACAGCGACTGGAATACATCATCCAAATGAATATTACATGCTGATTCTTGAATTTGACCATTCACGCTCACTTCACCTTTTCCATGATCTTTAGCAGAGGAGGAGAGTGAAAGGAGTAATAGCACCAGAGCTTTTTTTTTCATATTGACTGGGTGTGATTTTATTAATCTCACCCTCCATATTTTTTTGATTAATCGTAGTCAAGCGTGAAGCTGGCATTCGAAGTAAATTCACCGGTGGTGATGTTCTTATCCGCACCTTTAAGGTAGGCATAGAACTTGATGTTATTAGTACCCTGAGTCAAAGTACCCAGCGGAGTTGCTTCCCCCAGAGGAATAACTTTTTGCATGCCATCAGTAAGTACTACGCCAGCTCCTTTAGCCTCGCCATCCAGTGCCAGCAAGCTCTTATCCGTCTCATTCTGTCGACCAGTGAAAGTAATGTTTACGCCATTTTTCAGGCGTGAGCCTCCCGCCGTATCGTCTTCAAGAGCGCAATTTTCAAGTTTAATTGTAAAGGCCGTTGGTGTGGACGTACCGTTGCTCTCAAGCATCGAATGAGAGATTGCACCCAGTTCGACATCCTGTTTTACGGTATCAGAAGATATGGAGCAGGGGGCATCGATGATGCTGCCAGTGAAGTTCACTTCACCCATGTTATTTTCAACCTGCGCGAAGGTACTAAAAGATACCAAGCCTAATGATAAGAGTGTGGCAGTAGTAATTTTGTTAAATTTCACAGGAAATCCTTCTAGTATCTGAAGTTTATAAATAAAAAATTCATCAACGTCTTATGACATATTGATGTGAGATATTTTTACCACGAAAAACCTTGTCGCGTTTTTTTATATTGAATTGGTTATATTTATAAAATTTTATTCTGTTGTTTTTCTTTTTTATAGGTTAATGGTCTGATTTGGCGAGGGTGATTTTTGGGATGGTAGATAAGAGAACGAATCCTGTCAGGCGGGACGACAATCTCAGGGCTGCATTTGATGTCGTAAACGATGAGAAGTTAACTCTCAGGTGCATCTACCTTCTTATACAGCGTCTCGAAGCAAAACTATCTCAGCGAATTCAAAGCTGATACATCACTGAAGTAGCCTCTGGAGGTGTTTCAACTTTCTGGATTCGGCACAATGAAGATGTAGGCCATTATCAATCTTGACGGGATACATCCCTGCAGCTGCCAACATTGACGATCCCTCCTGTAAAGTTTCAGAAGCAGTAAAGGGGCGTTTGTCATACTGGCTCAGCCATGACGATTATTCCAGTACTCCTCAAAGGTGGTTAACTCCGATGCTGAGCTCTGTAATCATCCAGTCCCAGACGGGGCGGCCACTCAGGGGGCAAGCCTTAGGATATTGCCGTTACTATGATCAAAGCCGATCTTTCTGAAATCAATCGGCTGATGTAAGGTGTCGCTCGGAAAGAATAGCCCGATATACCAGGACGCATAAGGAGCACGTCTTAAGTAAAGAAGGTAGTCTACGTATATTGGATCTGAGTAGCTCGATAAATTCTTGCCCTATGATGCATGCAAGTTGAAAGTTGTGCAGCTAACGGAAGCGCTTGAAGGGGAACTGGATTAGTAAATCGCCCTGCATCCTGCTCGGGAAAATGGTGATGAATGGCTTGTCCTTCATGTCCAGTATTCAATTCTGAACGGGATACATTTCATCTTGATGGAAGATTAGTGTGCGGATGGGGACGTAATATTTTTTATTACAGATAATCTACCCGCGCTAAGAAACACAGTTGAAAGAATGTTACTTGAATCATCACCCCTAAAATAACGGTCTTCTACTTTAGAAAAATAAATGCATGTGCCATAATTAAAATAAAATTGAAAGCCTTCTGTTTCGAAGTGAATAGGAATAATAGTAGTGATTGAAGGAATGGTAAATATGTTTTTCCTTTGGGCTCGTTTGCAGTCTTGAATAGTTCGCCTAGTTAGAAAGGGTTTTGGAAAAATTTAGCGGGGCTTATCCCGATTTTTAACTCTTAGCTGATAAGTCATCCTTGCTTAACTTAGAATATGTATTTGTGAATATATCTAATATTCACAACTGACGGTATGCTAACATTCTGTTCAAGCATAACAACAGTAGACTGGCCCCCTGAATCTCCAGACAGTTGGTATCACTTAAGTTAGTGATAGTCTTAATACTAGTTTTTAGACTAGTCGTTGGAGTCCGAATGATTGATGTTTTAGGTCCAGAGAAGCGC
>NZ_JBLKDA010000027.1:0-64636 GCF_047530215.1 Enterobacter sp. 01-M-03-SI-ECC | reverse complement strand
TTTAACAGGCTTGCTGAACATTAAAAGGATATCTCTCAATTACGATGAATAGCTTGAATTCTAAAAATAGAAAAGTAGAGTTTAACTCTAAATACATAAAAACAAGAGTAAACGAGCACCCATATCGAGCCCCACAAGCTGATGTTCGAGTGGGTTTCTCCGGCGACCAGATACACTCCCCGGTGGCGTCTTTATAAAGCGTTGCCAGGCTGAAGTTATCCGGCATAAAGCTTGGTAAAGGGAAGCGTGATTCGGAACCACAGGCCATCAGAAAAGACCAGATGTCCTGAGTGCGCCACTCCTTTACCGGATAGAGTTCACCACCGTGCTCAGTCAGGGTTACTTTCCTCGCCTGCCCTCCCATTTTGAGGATATTTCCGGCCCTTCGGGCACTTTCATCATCCCTGGAGCCCAGCATCAGGCATACCCTGCTTCGAACGGATGCCGGGGCGTTTTTCAGGTAACGAGCTTTGGCCTGGCGCAGGGGCGCGATTTTGTAGTCGGTTGAGCACTGTCGGGTAGAAGAATTAGTCCAGGTCGGAAGTCCGCGCCCAGTCAGAATGCGGCCGACCCAGCTCTGCGTAAGAGACGGTCGGGCGACAAGGACTGTGACCGGTAGCTGGTGTTCAGCAATGAACATTCTGAGCTGGTTGAGAACCTGTGAAGCCTGATAGTGCATCTCAGGGTTTTCGATCAGCGTATCGGACATCTGAATGAAATGATGTTCGCTGATATTTGTGCCGTTACGTACTGCCCTGATCAATGCCATCAGAAACAGGTGCAGAAGAGAATGGGAGTCTTTGCCGCCACTGTATCCCACGCACATTGTCCAGCCGTCCGTAATAGCCTGATAAATAGCAGATGTGGCTGACATGACCAGAGAAGAAAGACTCACAGTCTCCTTTTCATCGGTATAGTTCAGATCGGCATCGGTTGTCAGGGTCTCCCAAACATCCGCCCATTTATCATGTTTCAAAATGGCAGCATTAGCCGCCTCAGGAAAAATAACTTCTGAGGATAATTCAAGGAATGAGTCGCTTTTTTCAATAAACATATATTTTCCTGAACCACGGTATATGCTGCATCACTGATATTATTAGAACTTTAAAATAACTACAGCGCAACCATTTAGCGAAATTATATTAAATCAAAATCACGCGGATTTAATGTCAATATATATAAAAATAATCCATTGTAATTTAATCACCCGGCACAGCTATTAGTTATAGGTTGGCGGCGTAATAAATGCCGTATTATTTGTTTTCAACTCAGACAGCGGAATAAAAGGAGTGTTAAGAGTCATGTCATCACCACAATGGCGTGGTAGAGCTGAAAGCTGAAATGAATCTTTCATCACCCTAATAACCGGGCATTCCGTACGTGCTGATGGCATTACTTCCCGCAGCATCGCTTCCTGCTTTATGCTGTCGCTATGCTTATATTCATCCATGTCTTTTATTTCTTGAATTTCATCTTCACCACAAAATGACCAGTTAGCGTCATAGAAGTAAAACTCAGTTAAATGAAGATCGTTTTCTTTCACGTATGCCGCCAATTTGCGGATACGCTGTTCAAGCATTGTATCTATCCGTAAGGAAACACTCTGCGGAACGTCACTTGCAAATTCATTGATACAATCAACGGTAGAAACTATGAATTTATTGGTCATGGCAGGCTCCAGGCCACCGGGGAAACCGGTGGCTACGGTAATTGGCAGGCTTAAGCGCCGCAAAGGGTGTCAAGGGAAGGGAGAAGCTTGCTCAGCTTGTCGTAATCGAGCGGAGACAGTTCTGTAACGAGTTCGACCGAAAGACTAGTGTTGTCTTCTTCACACAGAATATAGATTCCGTCTTCTGGCTCTTTTCCGGCACATGCCTTCAGTCGTTTGTTAACGACCTCCTGGGCTGAATCCGCTACGTCGCAGCTCAGGACATAGCTTGCCACATAGCTGCTCTCACCGTGGTAATGCGTCACTTTACACAGAGCATACTGGATACCGGCTTTGTGAGCCTCATTCATGAGACGAGAAAACTGACAGCCATCCTGGTAATAGTGGGTATCCTTTGTGACCAGAATAGTCATACCCCCAAATTCATCTGTCCGGCTTTTACTGCATGTAAATGCAGCAGTAATTGTTACCATTTCCGAGAGGTCGAATACCGACAGCACGGCAGTTGTGAGGCAAATTGCATGGTCAAGATCAATGGTCTCTCCATGAAAAACTGCCAGCCCACTGCTGGTAACTTCTGTTGCGAACAACAGTTCATAATTGCAGTCTGGGCAGGATGGTTGCCCAAAGCTCGGCTCAGAAGGGTCATACTCAGGGTGGTTCTCGATAATACTGAGGATCAGCTTCTCAGTCAGAGAACAATCTGTCAGTGGCTTATCAAGCAAACGCTCACCTTCTGCAATTTCTGCTTCGGTAACGAATGTGATTGCTTCTTGTGCCATTTTTGCCTGCTCCTGAGTGCAGGGAATAATAAACGACGCCTGAGTATAATTATCTGCCACAGTTGACTCCTTGATTATTTAATTAATGTATTTGATGAGAAGATCATAACAAATACACTAATACCAACTAATAACCTGAAGGCGTTTTTTTAGAAAAAATATTAAGAAGAAGAATATGAACACTACCTCATCTTAAATTAATATCATTCAGGATTAATATTCATTTTTGCAAATAAAAACCGCCAGACGGCGGCTTTTATAAAGAGGGAAATATCATTGGAAGTTGAAATTACTTCACGGCAGGCCGACAAATTACGCGACTGCTGTGAGCTGAAGCGAAACTTGTAGAGGAAACTATAATCACCTTTTCTAAGTCGTCGGCACTGTCAGCAATATGATGCCGGAAAGCCTCCTCTGCATCACCAGGGGAGTCGGCTTCGACCAGGTAGGCCTGATCATCATCATCAAACATAATGCGCCCGGAAATGAGATAAAGTCGGCTCAAATCTGGCGTTGCTGCGCTCGTGCTTCGTTCGTTCAGATTCATTTTTTCTCCGTCTGTTGCTCGTAAAAAGAATGACGCCGGTTTAAAAGGCGTCGCCAGGGTTCGGGCTAAAACGCAGGGTTGCCATCGAGGAAGCTCATTGGCTGGCCAATAGCGGATGCCACCCTGAGAATTTCACCTGGTGTGGCATAACGCAGCATTTCAGAGCGTCCAAATTTCTGATACTCATCTACTGACATCTTTCTCCACTCTGGGTGAGGATCTTTTCCGCACAGTGACCAGTTGCTTTCAGAGGAATCACGACGGAGAACGTACACATCAAGCGAGGCTGTAAGCCCACTTCCATATCCCCGCTGCGCTACAATACGAACCTGAGAACCATCGTCGCGTTGCAACGTCTGGGTTAATTTCGTGATAGGATCCTGAGAATGCATGCCATTTACCTCGTTTTCAAAAGATTTACCGTAAGTAAATGATACCGAATCGAGAATTCTGGCTAATAGGTCAGAAGAAAAAATAATGAATATTTTTGAAGTGTAGGATAATGATTAGAATAAAATGGCCTGAATAAATCGCTAGCGGTTAAATCCGCTTATTTCAGAGAAGCTCTGATTTAGTAGTTAGGGAAAACGATGCGGTGAAAAGTAACTTTTACACCGCAATTCAGAAAAAAGTTTCAATTAGTCACATTACGAATAACCCGGCTTACTTTCGCATGTGCGTTCCCCTGGATGTTAAAGTAAAGCCCCTCAGGCAGACTCGTCGCCCACTTAACTCCTCGCTCAGCCATACGCTTCGGTGTTTCCAGCCAACCACGAGGAATATTGCCCGTAACGTCACCGATAACCCGTGAAATGCATGCTGCTACCCGGATGCCGCCGGGAATATCGCATTCGGATTCAACAATATGCATAACCTCAAATAAAGCACCATGCCGCTGGACATGATCGCCAATGTGCAACTCGATAGGAGAAACCATTTCTGTATCTGACTTCATATCTGTCCACCTTTAATTTAGAAACCGTCTAAATTACCAATATAGTTAATGTACCGGATGTTAATTCAACAAGTTCTGTATCACAACCATCAGTTTTTTTTGTTGGGTCTATATCGGAGAAACAAGTGAATATTGAATACACTCGTTAATACAGACAACCGGAAATGAATGGCACCCTAATTATCTCTGCGGCGTATGCTAAGCCGTTAATATTGTCATTTTATGGTAGAAACAATGCAAAATGAATAAACCGCTTGTCGCTTCAAACCACTTTATCAAAACCGTTAACTTGCATTAAGCCCGATACAGTTCGGCGAGCTCGTCCAGCATGGGGTTACTCTTATATCCCGGTGCGGCCGTAAAAAGGTTTCGGGAAATCGCCAGCCATTCCATGATTTTGTCCGTCGCCAGCCAACGTCTGCCAAGTCGCTCGGCTGCGATGGGAACTTTATGCAGGCCAGCGAAGGGATCTACAACAAGATCTCCCGGCTCTGTCAAAAACTCAATCAGAAACGCTGCAAGCCTGGTAGGAGACGTTGCACCATGCAGCGGAAAACCTAGCTCGCGGGCAATGGAATGGCAAAATCTCGTATCAGCGCAGCTATTGCCGTAAAACAAAGTATTTTTGGGGATCGTTCCTTCTGTTTTATTTCCAAAGGATCCGCTTTTAAGCTGGTACGCCCCATCACCATAAAAGGTCGTGCGATTTTCACCGCCTGCTGCCTGCAATTTAAGATGCTGCTCTGAATGCGGTTGCAGTACACGTAAGTTGTTTGAACGAACCTTACTCGCATCATTGGTAAACCACAGCACAGGCTCATACGATGAGCAGAGCTGCACTCGTTGCTTACATGCCCAGTGCGTTGGCGATGGGGGCTTACTGCGATTCACCCACTGAAGCCTGTCCATGAGCTCAAGCCCCAGCTTGTCACATAATGCCAGTGTCAGACGCTCCAGATACAGAGAACGTGAAGGCCTGCCCCTATTAAAGCTATCTTGAGTGATATTCAATGCCACACTTGCGCCGGGTACAAGCTGTTTCACGATCGGTTCGAGGATACGCAGAAGCCAGTCAATATAAACCTGCTCGCCACGCCCCCCGCCATGCCCGTAGTCTCTTGAATTTCGAAGGAGGTAAGGCGGCGAGGTCAGGCAAAGATGAATTTGCTCTGTGATATTGCTGAAGAAGGCATAGGCGTTTCCAAAAACCGATGCCCCAAGAGAAGTTGAGAAACCGACAACACAGAGCTTTTCCCATGACTCGTGTAGGTTTGTTTTCGTCTTAGAGGAGTATCTCCAGACGCCCCGTTTTTCTGGAACGCGTTCGATGACTCCGGCCTGCCGAAGAGTCTGCTGAAACCAGCGTACTTTGTGTTTGACGCCGCTGGTTCTGGTTTTATCTGACCCAAATTCTTTCAGTTCGTGCAATTCGGCATCCGACATGCCAGTTTCACGCTGCACTTCGCGATAAAGCTCGTCGTTGCTCAACGGCAATTCGGAGGCTGCGTAGATCCGTGCAATTAAATCCGTAGAAATCGTGCTCATCAGCCATCCTTAATGGAGATGCAGTTTAAATATCGGCCTGATGGTTGGAAGGGGGATTACTAAATCAAACCGATCTGTTTATTTATAGGCTTTGTCAGGTCATGCAGCACAGCTGGGCATGCGCAAAGAGACCCAGTCTTCTTTAGCGGAGACACCTTCAAAAGTTGTACTCAATCAGCCCCAAGATTTTGAAACTCAATGTGCTTTTGCTCACACTCCTCCCTGCCCCACGAGCCCTGCCATTCACAGATGTCCCGGTACTTAATTTCCAGCTTATCCATCTGTGAGAGGTTAGCTGTTGCGAAGTCTGGCCATATGTCGTGCCAGCATGCGTTGTACGTGACGCCTGCTGGTGGGCAATACATCATTGCATCAGCATGGATAATTTCAACGCGAGGATCGTTTGCAAACGAGGCCGCAACGAGGTTAATAACGTCCTGTTCTTTTTCAATTACTGTTACATGGGTTACATCTTCTTTTTGAAGAATGGCGTGAAGCACCATCCCCAGACCAAGACCATTAATGAGCACGCGCCCGGTGGCTCGCTCTAAAAAATCCTGGCAGGTTCTGATCTCCATCGGGGTATTGGACATCACCACATCCCAGCCGTTGGACAAACGCCGATATCTACCGGGCGGGATAAACTCGTCTGTATTACCTGTATACTCGGCACGAAGGGCGAGGCTCATCGCCTTATCTGCGGTAATTTCGAATGTGTCCAGTTTCCAGGTTCCGGACGTGCCGTCTTTAACGGGTAAATCAGAAAAGCAGCTCTTCATCAAGGCAACCAAAATTCCAGTAATGTTGTTACGCTGAACCTATCACAAACCTGCTCTTAATACAGTTATCAGGAGTGACAGCGATCTTTGAGGAATCGTTTAAATCACGGGCATCCTGTAGCGGACGCCCGATATTTAATCAAATGTCGCAGGTGTTAAAGGAAGCGTTGCAAAGTTGCAACGTCTTCTGGAGCAACCTCCACGCAGCTCCTGACACTGTAGTGATTTTCGCCGTTGTAGTCGTAAACCCCACCGTCTTCAAAACTCAGCTGTTCAAGCTCGCCATGGCACTCTGAAATGAGTGCCGTCTGGCAAGCATTTTTCTCACAATCGCTGACGAGTAACCGAACATAGCTATTCTCATGGTCGCCGTTTCGGTTCTGGATTTTAACGATAAAGTGTTTTTCAGACATTTGTGCCTCCAGCACAGTTTGAGGTTAATTTAGCGTTGCCCCGGCTCACCGGGGCAAGAATAAATCAACCCTTAATGAAACTGTGCCCCCAGGTGTTAGGCTTAAATGCCTGCTCTTTGATATATGTTTTCATTACCTTGCAGGTTTTTTTCAGGGCTTTGGTATTGGCATCGGTTACTGAGATAAAATGGCGAGAATAACGGTTTTCCCGGTATTGCTTATCAGCGTTTGGGTCAATTGCTTCGCTTTGCAGGAGTCCTTCGTGCCTGCCAATTACTATTACGTAGTTCATTTCACCTGAAACACGATCCGTGAGTAATTGAATGGAAATATCAGTCGCTCGCGTGGCCTGGCTAGCAGAAATTTTTGCATGTAAGAAAGCTCCCTTTCGAAAGTTGGCCGGAGTCAAACCTGTAATATCCTCGGTGCTAAAATTAAGTGAAGATAGAGTTGAAAATAAATCACAGCTAATGACTTCAGTATTATTAGACATAACCCGGCTCCGCTCATATTCATGTTAAGGTAATTATATCAGGTTGATAGCATTACCTAATAACTTGGTGGCAAAAAGTTGTGGTTTTTGATTAACTAAAATTGATGTTCTCAATACTGCTCAAGAATTCTTTCTTTACACCCGGAGTAAAAGGTATACGTTCAATGTATTTATAAAGCGTCGCAAAGGTTTTGGTTTCAATGTTTCGTGAAATAACATCATCAATCGGGTCTTCGAACATATTAATAAAAACATCAATATGCTGCTCTCCGCTTTCTGAAGCTAAAGAGAGAATACAGACCACTTCAATGTAGCGGTTATCCTGCTCTGCAATGAACAACCAGTGCCCTTCGTTAAAGGCTGGTGCAGCACTGAAGCGTTTTACAACAATTTCTGAAAGAGCATATCCTGCCTGATCCAACAGATTAATAAAGTTGAGTTGAGTTGAAACCACGTCTAACGCTTTCATAAAACCTCCTTTTCATCTGTACTTATTATACTGTTACCCATCCCCCCAGCTAATAACCTCCCAGCAAACTTTCAAAAAAAATACCACCTTTAATTAGAATTGAACACATCCTTTTTAAATAACAAAAAGGATTATGAAACCCACAATGTTTGTGATGTGCCACCAAGGAAAAGTAACTTTTATGTGCTCATAAATCTTATTTCGTATTCACTTTCCTTTGTCTTTCGGTCGTAGATTATCAGGGGAAGCATAAGAAGAATATGTGAGGTTTAAGCAAATGCGGTGATCGGGCATTATAATTTGGTGAGGCTATTATAAGTGGATAAAGATAGTCGTAGGTATAGGATCAGGTTAAATTGCATTTTCCCGGTTGCCTTCCCTGGCCTACCGGTTTCAGCTCAGATACTAAGACCAGCGGTAATACTTAAAATATTCCTCATTTGCAGCTATAAACTCCCTCAAACCGTTCATTAATCCCTTCTCAAACGCTGTCACGATAAACCGGTAACCGTCCAGTGTTTCAATGTAGTAAATACCGCCTGGTGTAATTCCAACATGCAACACCTCGGCTGTCATCATAAACTGGCCTTCCGGAAAATCATGCGAAAGGTAAATGAAACCAGTAGTGGCCGATGCGGGTGTGGCATTCACTAAGACCCCGTTAAACTGCTGCCCGTGCCTCGCCGGTACAAGCTCACTTCCCCTGGTTGACTTATCAAGCAGCCTCTTAACATCTTTTTCTTCTTTTAACGAGGTATAGACCCGCACATCACTGTCATCACCTGGGCGAGAGCCGGTGCCAACATGAGCAAGACGACGGTAAGCACTGCGCATATTAACGTGGCAGGATGCCCCTGCTCTACCCTGAAGCCTTACGCCAAAGTCTTCGCAAAGTAACAAAATCTGACGTAGCTGGTTTTCATGCACGGACGCTGAGAGTGAAAGATTGAAACAGGAAAAGGTCAGTTCTAAAACCTTTTCGCGTTTGTCATTGAAATGAGCTTCCAGCCTGATGACTGGCTTTTCCGACATTGCAAAAGCTTTGTCCGTTACTCTGTACCGGCATTCATCTCCGAAACATTCTTTAACAACGCTGGCTATGACCGTGTCGTGTTCTCCATCTTCCGGAGCTGGCACAAAGATTTCAAATTGTGCCGGTGTATCCGGCTCAAGCAGAACGGGATAGAGACGCGGAGAATTAAGCAAAGCGCATTCAGAATTAATGAGCTTAACCCAGGCGCTTTTGTCGTCCGGATCCTTAAGCTGCTGTCCAAGGTTATCGCAAAAGTCAACTATCTGACGGGTATGCTCATCCGTGACTGCACAGATCAGGTTAAGACCATGCGTGGCCATACGCAGTTCCCGGGTTCGGGACTGGGAATTGATCGACCAGGGGTTAAGTGAAAGCGAAATAGGGCTTATGGAAGGGACGACCGTCTCATTCTGCAAATCTGTAAGCTGGCAGTTCGCAGTAGGCTTCGGGGAAAGGGTACTAAATATGTAACTTGCCTGTTGTTTAGTACTGGCCTGGATATAAAACATCGCGTCCATGCTTGTATCCCGGGATGAAATTGAAAATAGCTTCATTTTTAACCTTAATGGATGAGCGATTTATAGTCATGTGCAGACAAATGAACATTATGTGCGCCATCATTCCATTCAAAGAATAATCGATACTTAGAGTTTACTCGAATGGAGGAATAACGGTTTGACGTCATTCTTAAGCGTTCATAACGCAAGCTGTTGGATAATAACTCCCGCTCACTCTGGACATTATCCAGCGTTTCAAGTCGACACAGAATTGCGTTAATAATTTCAGAAGGAATACCTGCCGTTGTTTTTCCATTACGGAAGAACTTTTCAAGCCGTCTGTCTTTAAATGAATGGATCATAGTTCCTCCGTAATAATTGACCTTAAAATTAAATTAAAAGGGCTTTGAATTAATGAATACCTAAAATGCGGGCGGCAACTGCCAGCTGCTTATCACTTAACTGACGCTGGTGGGTTAAAGAAGACTTAAGGCTTTCCAGAAAATTATTACTACTGGATTGTTGGGTGATTGCATCAACCATTTTTTGATGAGACCTGCACCATGCTGTGAACGCAGAACTGTGGGCGCTTTCAGTCCTTAAACGCTCGTCTTGCAGGGATGCTGACACTTTGCGGGCAGCTTGCGCATTAATGCGGTACAGCGCATTCAGCGTGTAAGCAGTACGGGTCGTTTCGAGGCTGTAACCCGTGGCTTTACAAGCCATACAGCGACTTCTATAAAAATGCTTACGCTCTCCCCGCCCATTGCATTTATCGCAAACAATACGAAAAGTATATTCCGCAGTACCTTTTACAGAATCAACACAGCGGATTTTTGCGCTGGAGATTTCAATTCCACTGCGATCATAATATTTGGTCATAATGTGATTCCTCCGGTTAGTTCTGGAGTAATCATGACAGAATGAATCTACTGGCTAATAACCTGAGAGTAAATATTTTAAAAAAACATTGAGAGAGGGTCTGCAAATTTATACACGAAGGATTCAAATATAATTTGTTTAAAAAATTAAGAGCATTCTGAAGTAAAATTGCATCAAAAAGCATTCATGGATAAATCATGTACTGGTGCCAGCGATTTAAACGAGGACATTGTTCCGGTGTAATTACACAGTTTAGCATCATAGATTATAACCAAAAGGAAGGAGTCCTTCCCGTCTCGGGAATATTACTTTCCCGTTTGCAGTTTAAGAGACACTTAATGAGAAAGTAATAATTAAGTCATGCTCAACTCTACATTTTACATTGAGGATGGCGTAACAGGGTACGGCATACTACCGTACCCTTGTGTAGGGTTTATGTTTGAGGGAATTCTATAGCAAATGTGGCCGTGCCAGATTGACCACTTACAGCGGGAGTAACGGGATATGTGCGCTCTTCACCATTACCAAGATCCAGTGACAGCGATTTAGTTTCACCAGGCTGGACCGTAACTCCGGCAACCGTAACGCCGAACTGGGCGTTTTTCTGAACAGTCAGGGTTCCGTTTAACTGTCCGGTAATGATAGAACCGTCCTGACGACGCAACACACTGGTTCGGATGATGGCCAGCGGCGTGTTGTCCGTTGCTTTCAGTGCTACGGCTGTGGCCAGCGTCTTGAGATTATCCAGCATAATCAGGTTAGCTGGCTGGTAGGTAAAATTAAGCGTTTTAGTGGTCCGGTTACCTGATTCGTCAATAGCCAGAGCCTCCAGATGATACATCTGTCCCGATTCGTCAGTATTGGGGAAGATTCTGGGGTATTCAGGAATAAAGACATCCTTGGATAGCGGCGTGAATGCAAGGGTGACCTTTTCAGAGTTAGGTCCACCAGCGAGCTGAAGCGATATCAGGGAAGCATCCCCAGAGGCATCAGTAACGCTTATGCGTAGGTTCTCAAGCCCTTTAACCAGTTTTCCTTCTGCGTCTGCGCCATTAAAGCTGAACGCAATAACCGGAAGCGTTGAGTCAATTTTCAGCGGTGCATTAAGCGTTTTGGTTCCTGTGTTTCCAACAAGATCCGTGGCAGACACGCTAACAACCGTATAATCCCCGTCCGGTAGACCAGCGTATGAGAAAGTGGCGTTTTTGGTTTTATAATCGCTTTCACTGACAGTCACAGGCTTCAGGGTGAAAGTTTCCCCCCGGGCATTTTTAAGGGTGGCTTCGAAAACTTTGGTATCCCAGTAGCTGATGTTCCAGGCGTTGACGCGATCATTATCGGTGGCCGTCATAGTGATTGTCTTGGAGGCCTTGTTTACCTGAGCGACATTAACCACCGGTGGGTTGTTATCCCAGATAACCGTAAAATTACCAGCAAGCGCATCGAATATGCTGTCACCATCTTTTCCCGAGTAAAGATGCAGATACTCAAATCCTTTGTCACTGGTGTAGTTGAAGTTAACCGTCATCTCGCATGAACTTTGTCCGACAGGAATAGTGCAGAACCAGGCTGCATTTTTTACCGTTCTGAACTTTTGCACGTATGGTCGGGGTTCTGCGGTTACCTTTATGCGGCTAATGGTGGCGGTTTTAACGCTGATTGAGGCCTGAGTTAACCACTCACTGGTATCACTCCGGTACATCTCTTTAGCCACTATCTTCGGGGCTATTTCCATCGCCGGGGCTGGAGTGAAGTTGAGGGAGTTATGATGAATTCGTCTTACTCCTCCCGCCAGAGTCTGAAATTCATGATAAGTATCCCCCACATTTGGATATATGTATTTGAAAGTATAGATATTATAAGTGCTATCGGACGTCTGGAAATTCGAGTCCGCCCAGCCATATTTGGAACCGTTAACAGCAGTAAAGTCACTTTTCTTCCTTAATACCCGTACGGAAATAGGGTTCTGGAAGACGGTCATGCCAGACTGATAGGAGACCCATGATCCGGTAGTGGCGTCCTGCACCTGGATGATATCGTCAGGCTTAACCCGATCAATTACGCTTCGGCGGCTTAGTTCGCTCCTGTTTCCCGCTTTGTCATAAAGGTAGATCCCCACTTTATATTCAGAGCGGTTTTCCGGTGCCAGGGCATTGCTGCTTGCGTCGGCGACTTGAACGGTTACGCTACCTTCCACTGTATTAATTTCCGCTGGCTTTTTACGCTCCACTCCAGCGGCATCGGTTATGAAATATTCAGCATTAGCAAGCCCGGAACCTTTATCACTCAGTCCATTAAAGACCAGTGCCTGGACGCTGGCGTACTGCATACCGGCTGGTACTGAAGTGAAGATCGCTTCGCTGCCAAAGTTCCACCCATTTCTCGTATAACTTATGGTACCCGTTGCCGGAGGCGTTCGGTCAATTGCAAGCGGGTAATCCTGCCGGGAGACCTCCTTCCCTTGCAAGTCGGTAATCACCTCTCTGAGGGTGAAGCTATCTTCTCCCATCGCTGGTACGGTCAGAGTCTTGCCGTAATAATCAAAGCCTGTCGAAGATGTGGTACGGTCATCAACGGTAACCAGGCTGCTTTTCGTGCTCCAGATGAGGCTCCCGTCACTTTTCAGCAGACTGAGCGTAATATAACGGTCCAGACCGGAAATAACGGCAACGTCAAAGCTCGTTACCGGATTAATCCATACGGATGCAGGCGATACGGTCTTTTTAACGTTCAGGGTATCTTTAAAGCTGAATTCTGCGATTTCAGCGGAAGCTCCTGCGCTGAAACCTGCAAATGCAATAAGCAGGGCTAGTTTGATTTTCATGGGTTGTCTCCTGATCAGGTTCCCCATGATACTTTTTCAGTGTTCGTGATCTTTTCGGGAAAATAGCTATTTTTGATGTTTTTCTTTTCTGCCCGGCGGGACTTTTTTTGTTTACGTGAATGCAACAAAACCAGAAAAGTTACTTTTTGATAGGGTAAAATTAGGTTTCCCTAATTTCCAGAAGCAAGCGAAAGCAGAACTAGCTTAATAGCCATTAAGAACGCCATACCTATTGATAAATAACGCTCCTTACATTTAATGATTTGAGCATTTAAAAATGAATTAGCGAAAGAATTTTGGTTTGCTTTTTATTGCATGAGTAAAACAGTATTAATAATCCGGAGCCATTAGAACGTACTCTAAAGACTCCGGTATACAGATATCTTGCCAGTAAAAATGGCCTTACTCCTCATCATCCCCCAGCGCTTTTTTGATGGCGCGGCGGCGGGCTGCATCACCTACACGATATCCGACTGAATATACGTCATTCAACCGGCGCAGAATAAGATTTATTTCCTCATCCTGAATGTAGGCAGGTAAACACAGAACCACGTCGCCATCTTCATCATAGACTCGAACAACTTCCTTCTGCCCATCTCGCTCGCGAATAATCTGGACATGCTGAACCCTGGTGTATTCTGGGTTTACGCTCATTTTAAGTATCTCTCTGTAATTGTTGTTACCAGTTAGCTATAAGCCGGATAATTCTGGTATTCAGTGTTCTGCACAGCAATCGCCTGCTCGTGGATCATTGACACTGCCAGGCGGGCTTTAACTCGCTTGCTGGTGAGAAAACGCTTCACTTCTTTAAGTTCGCTGCCAGCCGACAGCATATTGAAGACATGCTGTTTGAGACTGTTGTTATTTTTGGCCACTTGTTTCTCCATCATCTTTGTACATGGTTATTTCAGGCTGGCCTGCCAGATCACACACGTTATCCATATGCTTTTGGACCCAGTCTGTTAGACCCAGACCTTCGGCCTTTGCCTGATTGACGTAACGCAGTTTACGTTCAGGGGTAACCCGCATCTGTAGTTGTGCCGTCGCTGGAACCGCCTCTTTCAGGGCGTTAAGGCCCCTCTGATCACGGGCCTGAATTGATGGTTTACCGCTAGGCATCTGATGTATCGCTCTCCCGGCGAGCGGTGGACAGCTCTATTTCTTTTGCGATAGCTTTATCTATGGCATCCAGCTGCATGGCAAACTTGATTTCAAGCGAACAGCGTAATGCCTTCAGGGCGCGTTCTTTGGTGCTGTATTGTGGTATGCCGTTCTGGCTACCATTCATGCCTCGCATGCGGCGGGAGGTTGCATCGACAACCTCTCCCTCTTCCCGTGTGCCGTGAACCGTAGTTCCGCTCCATGTCGGATAAACAGTGCCAGTGGCGGTGTTGAAGCTCCAGCCGTTTTGGTATTCCCCCGAGACCTCTGGTACGGGCATATCGCGTTCAACGCCATAGTCAGACCAGCGTAAAGCGCGGTTTATTCTGGCCTGTGCCACCAGCTCATCATACGCGGCTTGTTCTTTTTTATTCATCGCCATTTAGGGCAATCTCCTTAGAGGGGAATTAGGTGTTATATCGGTACGTAAGTGCTTTTCAGGCCTAATCTCTGACAAGGCCTGATGTGCCAGACTGCCGTTGCATTCACCGTTTTATGGCGGTTGACAGAGCCTCATTAAGAGCCGCAATTAGCTCAGGCGAAGTCGGCTCCAGATTTTTGGAAGCGTTCAGCAGCTCCTGAAGTGAAGAGATTTCCTTTGGCTCCACCTGGTTTGTTTCAGGTGCCGTTTTTTGCACTTCATCCAGTGTACGCTGTGCACCGTTATCCAGCACCAGCACCCCCCCGGCACGAATTTCTGAAATGGTGCGCAACGTATACATCAATTTATCCCAGACACGGCTACCAACCTCGAACCCGGAATCAGCTACTTTTTCTTCATTATGCTTTTGAAAAATTTCTTCTAACCAAGTGGTGAAGCGCTTTCCAAAAGTATTGGCGGCTAAAGAAGTGCAGGAATAAACCTGTTCGACCTGTTTTGTTCCATTTTTATCAGTGAATGTAATGAGACCGATTCGGCCACTGTTAACAGTGTAAAAGCGAGGTTGAAAGCCAGCTTTGAGAAGGTTTTCAATAGCTGAAAAAAAATCTTTTTTGAGCATCGGTTTCAAAATGGTTTTCCTTTTATGCCCGGTGCCGCCGGGGCGGTGGCGTTAAATATACGCCATGTAAGTAAATTAATTTATACCCATTTGATTGTCAATACAAACAAAAAAACAAACCATGTTTATTATTTTATCAACGATGCTATTTTAAAGTCCGTCTAAAATAAAAAACCAAAAAGTTAAATTTGAAGCCGTCCTTCCTAAATTCATTTCTTGCGCATATTAGCACCCTGCTTTAAGTAAATAATTTTTGAAAAAGTTGTCTGGAGGTTATTAGCTCGTGCATCTGGATTGGTAATATAAAGCCAACACAGAAAAGGAAAACAAAATGTATAAATTAGTATCTCCTCGTGAACTGACTGAGATTATTACCGGTTTACTGCTTAAACCTGAACTCCTTGGTGAGCTGGACTCACCAGAAAAGCATCGGATGTTTATGGCAGATTTAGGCCGCGTGGTGGCCGAACATTGTGGAGGTCTGGTAAACAGCGTCGTCTTGCCAGGAACAGAAGTTACAGTGTCGGATGGGTTACCGCTTAATGGCCAGCCGGTACGTTATCTCGGAATCAAAGAGAACATCCCTCACCTCCTTGTAGAGCCTGATGCTTCCTTACCTTCGCTCGCTAAAAACGTCTGGATGTATGCAGATCCTGAAGGCTGGAAAGAACATTTTGGAGCTGAGGAAGACTGCCTTACTCCTGAAATGATGCAGCTGTTCCGTAAAGGTATCCAGGCTCTTCAGAAAGAGCATGACACCCCTGAAATTAGCCTCACACTTCAGGACTGGCGCCTGGAGGAGGAAACACTGCCAGAAGAGGACAGTCAGGCCTATCAGGTCAGCGTTACCGGCCAACATAACATCCACTGTGAAGTTGTTAACAAGGAAGGTAACCCCTGTTTTGGTGTCATGTTCGAAATCGATCAGGGTGTGCCTGCCTTACACATCAACACCGGCGGGGATATGTTGCTCCACATTCATTGCGCCCATAACGGACTCGTTCTGACCCCTGATGCAAGCGGTCAGCGATTTGATAAGGCTCCCGTTGACCGCTTCTCTTATAACAGCCCATCCCTGCTGTTGTCTGCCGACTAACCAAGGCCAAATCTGAATTGTCCCGTTTAAGTAACCAACCCGCTGCCGCCAGGCGGGTAAATCCTCTTAATGGAGTTTTAATGCAAATCTCAACTGAAGTTCTGAACGTCTTATCTCGCTGCCGTGCTGAAGGGAACTTTCTTTTCCTGGCCGACCAGCTCGACCGCAGCATTTATGTTAAGACAAACAAAGTGCTCGAAGCCGCCGGTGGCAAATGGAACCGAAAAGAGCAGGCACATATTTTTACGGCGGATGCAGCTGAGCGTATCGAGCAAATCATTCTGACAGGTTCGGTTGACATCCCACGAGATCTGTTCAATTTCTTCCCTACACCTGAGAATTTAGTCACAGATATGGTTCTACGCGCTGAACCAGCTGCCGGGGAGCGTGTACTGGAGCCAGAGTTTGGTGATGGCCGCATTCTGAAAGCCTTAAAACTGGCGGCTCCGGATGCATTGATTACCGGGATCGAATTGAACGATGAGCGATTCCTTGCAGTGAAGAACGATAGTGTCCTTAGCACAGGAGTCGAGCTGGTGCATACCGACTTTCTTGGGTACCAGCCCGATGAAACTTTTGATGTTATCGTTATGAATCCACCATTCCTTAAACGCTCTGACGTTAAACAAGTCATGCATGCCATCGCAATGCTCGCTAAGCGAGGTCGCTTACAGGCCATTCTGTCAGCTGGGGTATTGTTCCGGGAAGACACACTGACAAAAGCGCTCAGGGAGCGAGTCAAACAACTTGGCGGACAAATTTCGCCTCTTCCGGATGATACATTTAGGGAGTCCGGAACAAAGGTCAAAACAGCCCGCCTTGAAATTGATCTTCGCCGCTAACTGACAAGCAACCGGAAAGAAATCTTAATACGAGTAGCCGGTTAAAGTTACCTGACCGGCTTAACTGACTAAATCAATAAAGAGTGAACAGAAATGACGCATACTGCCGTTTCTCAGGCTAATAGTGCTTTGCAGCTACCCACGGTGGAGCATGTCTACGCTCTTCTGAAAGCAAATTGTAAACCTGACCGCTTTGACGGGCGTGACGGACCCGTGTGGGGCCAGGAATACTCGTGGAATCTGGCAAAAGATCGCTTACAGGATCTGGAGAAATACGGTAAGGCATATGTCTCCCGTCATGAAGACCGTATGGGGGAAGGATTTAGTTTTGGTCCTGACCTGTTAATTATTCGCTAACGCTCCTAATGCCTGATGATATGGTAAGCACAACTGGAAAAATATGTTTTCAAAGCCTATGACCACTTTCACACCAGAACGTATTGAACAAATTTTGGAATTTGCCGAGGGTAGTAACCCAAGCGAAGCAATGAGTCTCAGAGCTGACGAAGTTGCTGTACTGGCACGTATTGGAAAGGCAGTTATGTCGATTGCGCCTGTTTATCAGTGCGAGTTTTGCCACCATGACGCAACCGGGCAACTTCAGTGGCACTGGGAAGATGTGAACAAAGCTTTTTATGATAAATACGATCCAGACAGACGCGGAAGACGTCGAATCCTCTATACCGCCCCGCCGATGCCTTTAGTTTCGGCTGACCTGCTTAACATGGCTTCATCTGCTATTGAAGACTTGCTCACTAACAAAGACAGAAGTGGTGCGGGAATGTGGAATGACATTCCAGAACAGCTACGACGCGCAGCAGAACTGGTAATGGATAATAGCCGGGCCGCTGAAACAGAAGCGATGCTGATGCGTCTTTATGTAGAATGTGACACAGGTGAGCGCAGGGGCAACGGCACTCAATCTGGCGTAGCAATGCCTTCTTGGCAAACCGTTGAAGAGGCACGTGTGTTGCTAGGGGTGAAATGATGCAGTTCTCGCCAGGGCAGTTTGTAATTCACAACAAGAAGCGCCTTGCGGAACGAAGGTAGACGTACTGACTGAGGTTCACTCCCCTCTCGACTGGTGGCGTAATGCCGCCAGGTTTTGATTCATATATGCCGTCCGTTAACGCATTTATATCTGACATACCTAATTTATCCTGATTCTTTTTTACACAAAGTAAAAGCATCACTTAATGCGATATGTGGATGCCGATAGTTTCAGGCTAATGTTATAAGTTTTGCAATCGTTGCCAGTTTGGACACCACAGAAATGTCAGATGTAATTCCAAAAAGAAAGATTTCCGTCCTGAACGCACAATAAGGTTTGTCGAAAGGCAAATTATAGATTTGTAATTTCGAGCACCATATGGAGAAGTTTTTTATACTTTTACGAACATAGTGACCTTTAGGAAAAGCTTAAAATAACACCAAACCTAAAGGGGAATAAGAATGAAACATCTCGCTTTTATTACTGCTGTAGCCGGACTCGGTATGTCTGTTCAGGCCCCAGCTCAGATATATGAATCGGCCTTTAAAGACACGAACGGTATTGAGATCCACGCCCCGTCTTCTCGTCTTATGCTTAATCCGGCATCACCGGTAACTTTGACACTTATTTCAGGTCTTGATCGTTTCGTTAATGTCAAAGTCACGAAAGACACTGGAACTGTCATTCTTAATACTACGACTACACGGACGGGTGTATCAGACCGACTAACAGCTGCTGACGGTAGTGAGTTCTACGGCAAAAAAGTAACTTTGCCTGCTTTGGGTGAAGGCAAATTTGTCGTTCAGATAAACGTGTTAGATCTCAATCAGAAGCCTGTAGCGACCTATAACTATAACTGGCTAATTGATGTCACCCCTCCAGCGGCAAATGCTCTTACCGCTAATACTGGTTCTGGCTCTACCGCTGGTGACGTGTGGAAGCTTGGATTAGAGGCAACGGGGCAGTATGACTTCACCTCTTCGGGCGTAAGTGATGCAAATGGTATTGATAAGGGCCTAATATATATTTACAGGCAGGACGGTAGCCTCTACAGCACTACACAGATGCAGTATGACGTATCCGGCCAAAAGATGTACCACACTTACTCTAAGAATTCAGTTAAGGGAACCGGAATACCAGACAGCAACCTGGATGAAGACTTTACTGCAAAAGTTGTTATCTTCGATAACGCAGGTAATAGCCGAACGCTGCCAACTCAAAAATTTCGCTACGACAACACGCTGGGTGAGATGACACTGTGGGCCGTTCATGATCCAAATACGTCTTCCAGCGTCGTACCCGGGGTTTCTAATTATCCGGCTTACAAAGCCGGTATGGTCGTTAACGAAAACCCTATTCGATTAGTCTACCGGATCCCAAAATCTAACTACCGTGCTTATTCAGAAGGTGGGCTTCAGTTCATCAATCAATATTCCGCCCCCAAAGAGATAGCTGTAGACAGCACTTATGCTTATGTTGAAATGACTCTTCCCTATGGCTCAATTAATGGGGATATGGCTCGTATGGCGAACTTTGGCCAGTGGGGAGGGTATTATCCGTCATACAGCCTCGTTCTAAACCCATCTGCAAACCAAACGCCTGCATTTGCGGGTACCTGGGTAGATTTCCTCGATGATAAGGGGAACTGGGTTAAGTGGAAGGATTTTGAGAGTGTGGCTTCATCACGACTGCCAATTAAAATTTCCCGACTTCGTTTTAACGTTGAAGCCCGGCCCTTTGCACAAGAGATCGGCGGTAAGGCGACCTGCACCATTCCGGCAGGAAAAACCTCGTGTGAAGCGCCTGAGACGTTTGATATGGCCTTGGGTACCCAGGGCTACAATAGGATCCTTTACTTCGTTCGCAGCATCAGCAATCCCATTTTGCGGTCTGAGCAATGGATTATGACACGCTGGAACAATAAACAACTGCCGGTAATAAACTCGATATCATATGACGAGACTAACAAGCAGCTGGATGTACTGGCGTCACTTGAAGGCGATGGTAACTGGTTCGACTCGGTCTCATTGAGGGAATTTTATCTTTCCGATAAGAACACCGGTACCCGGATGTCACCCACAGGCGTAATCAAATCTCGTATCTCAGGTAACTACACGATTGCTTATGATTTATCCCGTCAGTCTGAAGGAAAATACAACGTTGAGGTCAACATCAGGGACTTCTTCCAGAACCAGACCAATAAAACTTTCGGAGAAATTGCTCTGGATAACACTCCTCCGACAGTGGCCATAACATTCGACGGAAAGCCGGTAAAAGACGATACGGTAGTGTACGGCCTGGAGAACCTCAGGATCGCTCTGGCAGATAATCTGACAACCCCGAGGATAACCCGTCTTCAGCTCGTAGGTGGCCCCACAGCTGATAACGTTGAGCTTACGTGGTCACCGGCAGGCAAAGATACATACATGCCTGAGTATCCGAGGCTGTTCCCAAATTTCGAACCATCTGAAAATTATTCAATTAGCGTAACAGTTGCCGATAGTCAGTCGAATACCAAAACCTATACTCAGAAGTTCAGTTATCTACCGAATAACCTTGTGCAGTTACATAATCTACGCACATTATCGGTCAGTTCGCCTCTCAAAACGACAGATGGCGTACCCCTTGCGTACCTGTCCACTAACGTTCTGCGTAAGACAAATGGAGAAATTGCTAAAGGGGTCCAGAACGCAACGCTGACTGTGCGGAAGGATGCAGCCTTCGGTATTAAATTTAACGGGGCACAGGCGGCTCCAGGTGAGTCAGTTGAGGTGCAAATAGATATGGGCCAGGGGGATAATCTTCTGTTACCCGTTTATCCTTCCGAAAATGGGAAAGTTGGCACCTCAGAATTCATGATTCAGATCGACGAGTTGAAGTAACTACCCGGAGCCGACAGTAAAACTGACGGCTTCAATTTTACTGCCCTCCTTGACTCCGATCAGCCAGTACGTCTTCAGAGATTCGCAAGGAAGAACCGAAAGAAAAGTTACTTTAATCGTACGTTTCCAGCGATGCTTTTAAAAGACAATGCACACTCGTTGATTACGACAATGGGAGTGAGTGTCGAAACCCTTGAGTAAGGATACCCGGTAAATATACAGCCCCGGGGATCCTCTTCCTTCAACCGGGGATGACAACGGTAGTGAGTCCGGCAACTCACTCCCGTTGTCACTTCTCTGACATATCGTCATACGAGCTTACTCAAGTGCATCCACAAAGATGGGATCGTTTTGAATCTAAACTGGTACTGGTTAGCCAGTCACTTGCATCTATTCCCCCGTCGATACTTAAGTGACAATTGTAGTGATCTGCAATACTGGTGTCTCAGAAACACTGACGACGGTAGAGACTCAATACCCTAACCCCTGACAACAGGAGTGAGCTTAGAGGTGTTACGCTGCTGTCACTTAATGCTTGGGAATTGCCTGACTCACAACCATTGTCATCCGGAGCTACTGATTAACGTTGAACCGCTGGACTTTAATGACAGTGGTAGTGATGGATAGGCTCATTTCCATTGTCGTCATTTTATCGGACAAGCCTCTTCGTCCTACAGGTTTAAGCTGACAATGGTAGTGATTGGATGATCTCACTACTGTTGTCACTCAGTTCTTTGAGCGGACCCTTCCCTCGGTTGGTCGGCATTAACAACGGTAGTGACTCGATTGGCTCACTGCCATTGTCATCGTGTAAATGACGTACCTTATCAGCTCAGCTGAAAGCAATGACAACGGAAGTGACTCTAATTGCTCACTGCCATTGTCGTCGTGTCTATTGAGAGCCTTATCAGTGCACCTGAAAAGCAATGACAACGGTAGTGATTCTAATGGCTCACTACCGTTGTCACCGTGTGTATTGAGAGGATGGTCCACTTAACTGGACGTCTATGACAATGGTAGTGACTTTAATAGCTCACTACCATTGTCGGCGTGTGAATTGAGAGGATGATCAGCTCAGCTGTACGGCCATGACAATAGTAATGACTTAATGAGCTCACTACCGTTGTCACCCTGTTAATTAAGAGGCTCATCTGCTCTTCTGGAAGGCTATGACAACGGAAGTGACTTGCTGGGCTCAGTGCCATTGTCGCCGTATGAATTGAGAGGATCATCCGCTCTTCTGGATGGCAATGACAACGGTAATGACTTAATAGGCTCACTACCGTTGTCATCCTGTAAGTTAAGAGGTTGATCTGCTCAACGGGACGACTATGACAACGGTAGTGACTTGCTGGGCTCACTACCATTGTCACCCTGTGAATTGAGAGGTAGATCCGCTTAACCAGACGTCCATGACAACGGTAGTGACTTTCTGGGCTCAATACCGTTGTCACCCTGTGATTTAAGAGGTTGACCCGCTCTACTGGACGGCCATGACAACGGTAGTCACTTTCTGGGCTCACTACCGTTGTCGCCACATAGAATGAGAGGAGCATCAGCTCAGCTGAACGGCAATGACTACAGTAATGAGCTGGATGAAGCATAACCATTGACATCTGGCCCAACCGGAAGCCGTATTCGCCAATCCAATCGAGATTCACAATGGCCGTGACTCGCCGCATTAAGTTCCGGTGTCCTCCCAAAGCTGAACGCACACTCGGAGGACAATGACAATGCCAGTAAGGTACACATCATTACCATTGTCACTATAGCTACCAGAGAAGCCGGGATTTGAATGTCGATGGTAGTGAGTGGGTCAACTCACTGCCATTGTCACCCCGTTACGATATTTTCCGTTGGATGTACTGGCCAATGAAGTAAAGCGTAGAAACCGGGTGTTAACAGGTGACTCAGGAGAAAGCGTTGAATTCGCAATCTCGATCTACATAGGGTGGTAGAGAACAATGACAACGGTAATGACTTTTGACTCATTACCGTTGACGTGAAAGAGCGGGCTGGGACTAACGAAAATCGAAGAAGTAATTTAGCACCCGGAGCCTGAACCGCCGGGTTAACTTTAGCTGGCGTTGCTGTTCTTTTTCTGGCTTCGAAGACTACGAATATAGCGCAGTTCTTCAGCGGTTAAATCATGGACGGTAAGAACATCATCGCCGTCTATCGGGTCAGCTGGTGGGCATAACTCACCTTCTAAAACAGAAGACCCTGAGTTCTCTTCTTCATCTTCAACCACTTCTAAAGGAGGCTGAGTATTGTTCAAATTCAGATCGGGATCCCGCTTATGAATCTGGAAGTATACTTTTCCGTCTTTCTTAATTTCGGTGTACTGGAGGTATCCTATCGATGCCAACTCTTCAAGAGCCTTTCTCACGGTAGCATTCTGACTATTTGCTCGTGTTTTGAGGTTCAGACGATTTTTCAGCCGAGTAAGGGATATCGGTATAGGATTTGGCGGTAATGACTCTATGAACGTATAGAGAGCCTGGGCGCTTTCCTTCTTGGCCAACTCCTTAATTGCCTTCAGCTGCATCAAAACCTTATGATCGTATTGATAGAGCTCGAAAATCTTAGGATCAACCTGAAGGACAACCTGATCTGATTCCGGGTCTAACAGGGCAGACTGTACCAGATGCGTTGTATAGACTTTGGACGAGTTATTACTGGTGAACGACAAGGTAACGGATGCTAACCTGCGTAAGGAGGCGTCTATACGTTTTCTGGACGCTGTAGATGAGCGATAATTTTCAGGCGTACATAGCTTGAGGAATTCAGTGAATTTTAAGCTTATCGTGTCATTGTTAATCGGATGATTGGCATAGGTTCGAATGATGCCCATCCACGTCTTAAAATCTACTGACATATCAAGACGCTCACCGACAATTGAAATATTGGTGAACCCCTCGCTCTCCATTAAAGAGAGCGTCTGTAACTCTTTCGTTGCGTCAAAGCCAACCGTTTTATATTCCCGATTTTGACGCCCCACACTCTTTGGTGATGGGACGAACAGCCCGAGCCGCATCAAAGCAATAGACTGCACCGTACGGTTGCTGTTAGGACGCAAAATGATGTCTTTACCTGATTCTTTCTCTCTAACAGAGAAAGCCCTGGTGACCAGGTCCTGCTGCTCAGTATCTTTCTCTTTAGTCATAATAAGTTATCACTGAATGTGTAAACAGATTGGTGAATAGTAAGCCCCAGCGAACTCTATGTCACTGGATGGATCATTGTGATGATCCATATCTGTGCATAAGTTCTACCTAAAAAAACGACTCCACTCATTAAAACTTGGCAAAAACTCTTTGCATACAATGACCTGCAACTCTTATCAACAACGGATCAGATCAAGTTAAAAAGATCTAATGAAAAGTCACTACTATTGTCGCTCTGATCACTACTGATGTCAAAAAACTCATTACCAACGTTATAATAATCACTACCAATGTCAAAATAATCACTACTGTTGTCACTGATCACGTCTCAGGCCTTGTGCCGTCTGGCCTGGAGGCAGCGGGGATCTCTTTTGATCTATCAGGAACACTAAGGTACTAATTATTGGAACTACCTTGTGGAAAATGGGGATAAATAAATGCTTAGTTCTTATACAGGTCTCAACTTGCCTCCCTGATAAAAACTGTCGTCAAAGCTAAATCACAGCCACAGGCATTTTCGGTGGATAAATTTTTGAGAAATAGAAGCATACATGCAGACTCGTGTCGCAAGTAATTGAAAGTAATAATTTATTTAAATAATGCGAGTCACCTTACCTTACAGTGGAAGTTTAAGTCTAACCTCACTACCATTGTCACTTAAAATCATTACCAACGTCGAAATAGTCTCTACCATTGTCTTTTAAGTCACTCCCGTTGTCACTTATGTCGCTACTGTTGTCAGTGACAATGCTCCAGCCCAGTAACCATGCGGCCTACAGCGTACCGGGATCTTCTTTGTACTCTCTGGCACCTTTGGGATCATTTATTGGATCTACATGAGGGATAAAATCTTTTGACGATTTCGTAGTGCAGTTATACCAGCGACTTAGCAAGACAAAAGCTGCAATTTAGTGACGAGTTACTAGTCTGCCCAACAAGAGCAATGCAGAGAAGATATGTGGTGAAATGACCATGGTAGTGAGTCTAATCACTACCATGGTCCGCAGTAAGCGTTACTTACGCAATGAACGTCGGACTGATTTGCAACAACATGGGCTACGGCGCATCAGAAGACGGCCGTTGTGCTTCAGCAAAACAGCCCTGCTTTATTTTAATTCTTCAATGTTAATCATGAACTCAGATCTGCCTGTAAGGCCGGATACAGCAGGGAAAATAGGAAAGCTACGGCTGTCCCCGAGCCCCAAATCCAGTTGAAGCTCTTTGCTTTCACCTGGCATCGCAGAAACACCATTTACAGTCACGCCGAATGCAGCGTCCTTACGGACAGTAAGCACTGCGTCCTGAAGCCCTGTAGCGATTGAACCATCCTTTTTACGCAGCTGGCTGGCATACAGAACAGCCAGAGGAGTATTGTCAGATGTTTTGAGAGAAGCATTGACAGCTAAGGTTTTCAGATTCTCTAGCCTGACGAGATTGTTTGGAAGGTAGTTAAATTCGACTGAGCTTTCTTTAACGTTGTTCATCTCATCTTTGGCCTGAACTGTGAGAGTGTATGTTTCGCCTTCATTAAGAGACGGAAAGATCTTGGGATAATTAGGTGCATACAGGTTGTTTCCCAGATTCACCCAAGACAATTCCACCGCATCAGAAACAGGGCCACCGCGAAGAGTCATACGGCTTAAGGATGGTTTAGTTAGAGCATCGGTGAGCTGTATACGGACGTTCTCCAGCCCATATACTGTTACGTTTTTGCTGATCGGTTTTCCTTCGTAGCTAATACTTACAGATGGTGCTGTATTATCAACGACAACAGTTTGATAAGGGAGGTTACCGGTATTGTTGAATGTATCTTGGGCATTAATTACCACGTTATAACTGCCTTCTGGTACCTCTTTCATGTTGAACTCATACGTGTAGTTCCCAGACGCCATATTTCTACCTGTTTGTTTGCCGGTTACGCTTATTTCTGCGTTGTTACGGTTTTTATCTGACAACCAAACTCGATTTACATAAACATGGTCGAAATATGAACCATCTCCAGGTTGATTCACGTAAACCTGGAGAATGTTGGTGGTTTCAATGTAATCAAATCCAGTGACGGAGGGACCCAGTGTATGCCAGGCTATATTCTCCCATATAGGGGCAAAGAAGGTTGCTTCGGTGGTTGACCTTACTTCATAGCCACTATGAAGATAGCCGGTAGTGCCATTTATAATATCCTGGGGCAAAGAGACGGTACAGGTTGTTGAGCCAGCTGGAATACTGCATGTTGCTCCGCCAGTGATTTTTTGATCATATGGCCTAGCCTGTACATTGAACCGGATATTAGTAAGTTTTATAGGCATATCAGATGCCTTGAACAGGTTCCAGTTTACGCTGTTGAACCATGTTCCATCAGCCTTTTGTCGTTCTATGGGTGAACTTCCCCAAGCCGGACTCTTTACAGAGGCAGGATCCCAGTTGAGCCAGCTGGCATACTGACCAAGATCTCCTCCAGACCATTGATATGTATTCACAGGTCTATAGTAGTTTCCATCTAAGGCACCCTGTGGCAGCTTAACTTCCACGTAGACATAGGTGGCATCTTCGGAAAGGACCTGTACTCCGCCATAGTTATTGGTAATGCTCATGCCACCATTTCGATATGGCTTCCAGTTAGTTCTTGGGATACGTATAACCAACTTGTAGGGGTTTTCCAGCACTGTAAGGCCTCGTTTAAACGGGACGTATCCCGAAGAAATGCCGGGTACAACACTGGTGCTTACACGTGAGTCATGAACTGCAAATGGCGTAAATTCTCCCATTTGATCGTCATATAAAAACCGCTGGGGAGGAATGTTAAGCGTATTTCCTGCCAGGTCCGTAACGATGAAATTGAAGGTGAATTCTTCATCAAGATCACTTGAGGGCATGCCAGCCTGGGTGTTCATATCTTTAATCCACGGATAGAACGCACGTTTATTGGCTGTGTCATAACTCAGGTTATTGTCGGAGACCACAGAACCATTACTTCGTTTAATGACAAGACGGATCTTGGCAATTCCACTAGCATCCTCAATACCGTCTGCAAATATAGAAAACTGGCCACTACCGCCTCGGCCCAACTCCCAAAGTGGCCCAGAAAGTACCATGTCGTAACCTGCGTTTTGACTCGGATAAATACTCTTATAGCGTGGAGGAGTTGTATCAACGATGAAATGATAAGTAGATGTGCTCACTACAGTCTGGCGAATATCCAGAGTTTCATTGACTACAGTAAAGGTCCCTTCTCCGAGCGCCGGTAGAACCATATCCTTTCCATAGTATTCTGTTCCATCGGCAGCAACGATACGATCTGCAACGCTCGTTTTGGTCGAGACGGAGGAATACATAACCTTTTTATCGCTGTCTCGTGTGACCGTCACTCGCTCGTACCGATCAAGACCCGATATCAAGTTCAGAGTCAAAACACCAGCGGGATTAAGATATGTTTGTGTTGCAGGCTTAATATTCCGAACAGCCTTATTGGTATCTGTAAATGAGTAGCTAAATACCTGAGCATGTGCCGAAGATACAGTAGCAAGGGCAGTTGCAACCATGCAGCCAATTAGAGTTTTACGCATATGATGCTCCGGGAATAGGTTATAGCCTTATTCTACGGATTCAGCCTACAAGGTCCGGTCGGATAAAGTGATAATTTGCCTGTTAAAAGAGACATCAAGTGAGAAAGCAACCAACGTACAGAATGCAAAATGGCGGCAGTGCATCTGGATGACGCAAAAGTAACTTTTTGTACCCACTTTTTTGGATTTTAGCCTTCAAAATGAGTATTCAACCAATCATAAAAGTAACTTTTGATAGACGCTGCTCCTTTATGTTTGCCAATTGTGCTGATATGTTTTTAAATTCAAGGAAGCGAGATTTTAAAAGCATCTGTTGAGTCAAATTTATGTAAAATAACAGGGTAACCATCACTTCTAGGTTGAGGAAACCCAATGTTATACATGCTCTTATGCTGTTTTCTGATGCTCAACAGTACATTCGTTATGTTCAGAGCAATGTCTGCAATAAGTAAAGGATCCGCTAAAGAAAACCGGTCTGAAATATCGCTGATAGTCCTAGCAACACTTGGAATTGCATCACCATTCATTGTCGCAATGATTACTATTAATGAAAGTATGACATCTAAAACAGTAACAGATTTTTCTTTGGGTGCTCAGTGGTCCGGAATGGTTTCAGCGGTAGCGCTAATGGGGTTATATGCTCGACGCGTTTGGAAAGAGAAGAAGTCCTTATTTACTGGCGCTTTCCTGGCCTCTTCCTTAATGGCCTTTATTTTTACTGACAGCCTTGTTTTCGTATCCCAGAAGGACACCGGCGTTCTGGCTACTTTCGTACTCGATAAAAACGCTGGAGATATTGATTGTAGTCGCCCGGCTATGATTGTCCATTACAGTAAAGGTGTTCCAACGGACTGGCGTTGCCCAACCAGTATCATGTTGATGGCGTATTCTTCATATCCTTTTTTACCTTGGCCTGAGTATAGCCATGGTACCAGCCAGTCTCTTACGGTTGTTATTGATACATTTATGGAAAACGCTGTTAATCTCAGTCAAAAATAATAAATAAACCTCTCTAGTGAGAGGTTTTATAAACCTGAGCCACCAATCTAATTAACTCTATATTTTTGTTTTAGCTTTTTTAAAGGTAGACTTACCGAATAAAACAGCAATTATAGAGCAAAGGCCTGGCGTTAGGACAAAAGCTAATAATGCACTGCCAAAACTTGTCATTTCAGGCACCACGAACCAGCTGATAGGCCACGTCAGGGCAGGTAAATTTAGCGGATCATAAAGCGCATGTAGAGCGCTTAACACACAGTAAAGTGCTAAAAAGCAAACTAGATAAACAACGATCCACATTTTAATTTGCTCAGCAATTTCAAATTTAGGACTGCCCATGCTTTACCTCAGTGGCTGAATATTGATGGTTAATATCTTTAATCACCCGTAAGCACTTAGTGCATACCTTAGTTCGATTTGTCTGCTTGTCCAGAGTGTATTTAACTTCAAGTTGACCTCCAGCATTAAGCAAAGTGAGCATCTCATCTTCTAACACGCTTCGGTAAATGGTCTTGTCCGAGAGTGTGCCCGGTAACGAGTACTCAACATAATTGTTTGAAACTCTTACCGATTTAGGGATTTTACCACTGAGCTGGATTTCATTCGTTGAAGGCATTACAGTTACTTTAATCACAGTTGCCGGTGACCAGAAATCCTGATAACGCACTTTATGAATTTTATCAGCTCTAAGGCCTAACCACACATTTCCGGCGATAAGAACAATAAGCAATCCATAAACTGATCGTCGAATGTTACGCCTTTTAATCACAATGTCCCCCATCCCTCAAATATCATTCTAAATAACTGCACCAGGATATCATGAGCGTAATTAAAAGAATTCTTCATAACCGGGGTTTTCAGTTGAGTTTGCGGACTCTTTACTTTGCGGTTTCTCGCCCTCTATTTGAGTATCCCTGACAGGTTTGGATTTACCCATGCTCCTCTGAAAGGTATCCATAACAAACTCAATATCTTCTTCTGGCAGGCTGGTGGGTTGGTTGCTCATAGGACTTCCTCTTGTTGAATACGTTCGGCGTACAGGATGCGAACCGAAACGGTCGTGTTTTCAAACTCGTTCTCAAAAACGTCCATCCATTCCGTCCGGAATTCTTCCCCCAGAAGGTTATCGAGCCCCTGAAGAGATAATGGAAGAACGGCTGCTAGAGATCCCCCGGCTGCGAGATGAGATGCAGCTGCCTGGAGATGCAGCCTGGCCCGGTTATCGGCAAAAGGTGGGTTCATCACGACATAATCAAACTTCTTCTGTTGATTAGACTTAGACCATGTGAGGAAGTCAGCTTCTGTCGTATCGTATCCCTTAGCCCGGGAGATAAGGCAATTCAAAGTATCAAGCTCGATGCCAGTAACGATCACACCGGCAGGGAATGATTTAAGCAAATCCGCATGGCCAATATTAGGCTCCAGGAGGGTATCCCCTTCCCCTGCACCGAGCAGGGAATATACATATTCGCTGATTCGGCAAGATGAAGGGTAAAACTGATGCGATACAATATCAGGCATCTCCCCTATCTGGCCGATGTAACGAATAACCTCACACGGATCATAGGAAAATGTCACATCGTATTTTGTTACTGTTGCCCCTAAGAACCGAAGGGTGTCAGCGGCAACACTCGAAGATTTGCGTTCGGCGAGAGACCCTAAAGATGTCCAGCAACTCCATTTATTGTCCCCGTCATTTTTAAACATTAGTTCAGAAAGCTGCATCCGGGTATCAAAGTCGATGCACTGCTTAAGTACAGGGAATGCCTCCAAAGATTTCTTGCTATGAGCCATGCGGTCGGCAGGTAATGCCAGCGGTACGATAGCTGATAAAATATTGTTAAGCCGCTCGGCGATATCAGGGTGGACGTCAATATGCATTGATCCATTTTTGTAAACCCTGAAACGAATACTGTTGCCATCGATGCAGATCCATTTTCTGAACCCCTCATGTTCGACCAACGCCTCAACCAATGATTTGGTGTTATGGATCGCCTTCACCTGTTCGCCACGGAAGAATGCGCATATAACGCGGAGCTCGCTCAGTGGTGAAATGCCAGACTCTTTAAAATCCACCCTTAATTTCTGCCAGGGGTATTTAGACGGCTCGCAAACTCCGGTAGTGATCATGCGGGTGGAGAACCCAAAAGCTTTGTTTGTCTTATGACTGCGGCTCAGAGACTGGAAGACGTCGTAAACCCTTTCTTTAATAAATTGATTGCGGTCATTAAGCAAAGCAACGACTGTGCCTACTACAGCGTCAGCTGTGAAATCAGGGATCACCTGAGGCGGCATAATATAGCGGTCGGCCGTAAACTGCTTATCCCATTCGTTACGTTTGGCATCCGACATGATAGGCAAAACATCAGTGAGTGCCATAACGCGTTTCCAGTATTCAGATCTCAGAGCGTTTTCCGCGAACAAGGCATCCGCTTCAGAGATACTGTGGTTGTAGCCTGAGAGATAAGAATAAAGTTTCTGGTGATTGTGGGTTTTGAACTGGACAGCCATGTGTTTCAACAAGCAGAGTTCATCATTATAGGACTCAACAAGATCCGCGATAATGCCGAGCTCTTTGCGCATATCTGGAAGAAATGTTTCAGAAGAGCTAACCACCAGGCTATGAGAGGTTGTTAAAGCCAGTACGCTGTGACCTGCATTATCGGGTTTAGCTTCAGAATCAAGAGATGACATTTTACCGGTCCTTTAGAAAAAACTTTTACCAGGATAGCAACGTCGCTCTGTAACCTAATAGGTTCAGTGACACGAAAAAGTTTTTTATGTCTCTGAATAAAACTTAAAGATGTCAACTCATAGAAAGAAGCAAAAAAAAAGCCCCGCATAAACGGGGCAAGAACGATACATGGAGGTTTAAAAAAGGCGGGCAAAAAGCCTGAATCCTTAATGACTCTGACAAAACCAACACTTTGCCAAAAGTAAATTATTCTGCGTCCGGCTGTGGGTCAGTATCCTGATCGGTCTCTTCCCCTGCCTTCTTAGCATTTTTTTTACGTGGGTATTTTGGCTTCTCACCATTAAGTTTTGCCTGACGATTCTCCGCACGGCGAAGCTGCTTGTTCTCTGATTCTGTGATCTCTTTTGAAAGATTTCTCAGCATCTCCAGAGTACTGCGGTTCAACGTAATGTTGATTTCTTCGTCAGCACTTGAATCTGTCATCTCCGGCAATTCAATATCCCCCAGTTTCTGTAATAAGCTGGTGGTGATGAGTTTGACGCCTTCTACGGCTTTTGTGGCAATAACCGGCGGAATCCGTGCTGGCTTGAAGTCTGAAGGTCTGACTCGTACCTGACCATGTTGGGTTTTTTTCACCGTGATGCCATTCGCATCGGCCTGCTCAAGTTCCGCGATCATCTTCTTGATACGTGAAATTGCTTCTGTTTCACCGAGCTCATCGATCAGTGAAAGCACGTTAACATACGAAATAGCGTCAGCATGAATCCATTTCTTGATAACAACAGAACAGGTTGTCAGGCGGATAAGAGAACTGATGGTCGTCGGGCTTTTATTTTCACGTTGAGCAATTCGTTCGAGTGACCAGCCAGCAAGAGAATGTAGGCGACGATAGGACTCGCCAAGCGCAACAGGAGAAAGCGCAAGACCACGGTTACCATCAATGGTCGCGAGCTCACAGCCAATTTCATCTTCTTTAATCTCAACGCAAAGGATTGTGATGTCATGATCTTCATCACATGCCATCATTGCGGCTTTTAAACGGCAGTGCCCCTGGCGAACAAAAGGTACCCCATCAATGACACGTACTCGGATAGGGTCTACATAGTCACCTCGAATGTAGGCATTCTTGATGTTGTAGATGTGTTCTTCAACCTCAGGGAGCTTATAGTAATCGTCACCCATTCCCATTTCGCGGGAGTTGAAGCCTGGCGTGACCTGAATTACTGAAGGGTGGATAGCCCATGCTTTCTGGTCACTTACTTCAGTACAAAGTTCAGGGTTTGCATCACGGAACTGTTTAAGCCCAGTGACGTAACGACCTGTGCCAGTAACTACTGAAAAGGCAACATGGGCCGTTTTAAAGACCTTGTCATTAGCTTGCTGTGTAGGTTCTGTCAGTAAAACACTCATAGGGGCTCCGTTACATTTTTCTGCTTACTTTCTGCGTAGCGGGGATACTACCGAAAAAAAAATCCATAATTTTTCGCAAAAAAGGTACTTTTTGAGCCTATTCTGATTTTTCACAAAAAAAGAGGGCTCCCCATTTCTTGTGATGGCATCAAAATCGCTTCATAAACAAAGACATAAATCCAAAACATAAAGTTCAGGTATCAGTGAGGAAAAATCTTATAAATCCGCAATGCTGAAAGTCAAAACTGTGCGTCTTAAACAACTTTTTTTTGCTCCCTAAGTTATTAGTTAAAGCCCGTGGTTAGGTACGATACCAGCACCTAAATTTCTCTCTCAGGTATAGACACTTTGACTCGACATCTCAGACACATGCCGATAATCAAATGGGCTGGTGGAAAAACGAAACTGATGCCTTTCATCAGCCATCACTACCCACACGATCATAGTTGCCGGTGGGTAGAACCCTTTATAGGCGGTGGTGCCGTTTTTCTGAACATGTTTGCACAAAATGCATTGCTTGCAGATAGCAATCCAGACTTGATCAACCTATACAGGACTATTCAAAGACAGAAAACTAACTTTATAAATCAGGTCCAAAACCTAGCGGATAAAACCTTTGTCGAAAAGGACTACTATGAGATGAGGGACCGTTTCAACAAAACCTGTATTTCTGGTCAACCGCTTCAAAGAGCGGCTTTGTTTTACTCCCTGAATCGCCTGGGCTATAACGGTATGTGCCGCTATAACTCAGAAAGAATCTATTCAGTGCCCTGGGGGAAACATACAGAACTGAAGCTTGACTTCAATAAAATAGACTACCTTTCATTTCGTCTTTCAGGTATTGAACTGATCACCGCTGGTTTTGAGGAGACTCTGGCCGCAACCGGCGAAGGAGATCAGATTTATTGTGATCCGCCATATGACAAAACAAGCAAAACTAGTTTTGTCAGTTACGATGGTAAACCGTTCAGCCAAAGCGACCACGTGCTGTTAGCAAATATGCTCGTTGACGCTCACAGAAAAGGCGCTGCTGTTGCGATATCAAATAGCCTGACACCATTCACTTTGGGCCTCTATGAAGAGCGTGGATTCGTCATACACAGACTCAGCGCTTACCGATCCGTAGGAAGTAAGCCAAATACACGGAAAACGGAAACAGAAATACTGGCCGTGCTGAAATAGAGTTAATTCTAATCAACGGGGCTAATCCATTCCTGAAAAGTTAATACCTCAGGGTGAGTTCGTTGAACATAAGGTATAAACTGAAGCTCTTCTATTCTCCGGTCGCCCCTCTTTCCTTCGCAAATAAATGAAATGAGTCCTTGCTGAGAAAGCCCAGTAAGGACGCTCATAAGTCTTATATTTAGAGTTTTAAGCTGTAAGTCGTTATTAATGTCCTCCACTTTATGAGAGCTCTGGCCTGAACGTTTAAGATACTCGTAAACCATGAAATTCGAATTTCGTCGTTTTAACAATTTTTCGGTTATGCATTCCTGAATGAAACCGCCAAGAGCATCTAAAAGCGGACTGAGAACTACCGGGAAAGTTAATGTGTAACTTTGAGAAGTTTTAGACAAAGTAAATGAATTTAGAAAGCTAAAGTTAAGTCTCTTTTTTGAATATGGAGCGTAAGCGACAAGAGTAGTTGACATAACAGTAAGTAAAGCTTCAAGATGTTCCACTGTTATTAATGTGGTTTTATCTGTATTTCTTAGATTATGGAAATCAATAAACGCTACTCTTGAACGGCTAAGCCAATCTTGTACTTTAATGTCGATAGAAAATTGCGATATATGATTTGAACATTCATTTTGGTTGATAGGGCATGCAGACGAAAGATGGTTATGGATTATCATGCATAGCACAAAAAAAGGAAATCGGCAGGCTGTGGGGCATTGAAAACCGGTTAAAGAAAGCTTAGACGTTTCATATGCGCTTACCGGAAAAGTAACTTTTCTTAACGTTGGCTTTGACGATGTTCTTGCATTTTTACAAATGAAACCGAGACCCAGATCATTGTGCATTTTAAAGTCCATCTCCATCATCACCTTTTAGCCTTAACTGTATGGTATTGGTATACAAAAAATTAAAAATTATAATTAATAAGATTATCATTTTTTTACTATTGAAAAGGTTGTGATAGAGGGGAATTTAAATGTAAAAGATTTATACTCGCAGATCTTTATGAGGGATAAAACCCATTGCGTAAGCAACAATATTACGTGAGTGAGTCCTAACGACAGTTTAAGTCTTGGCTCTATATTTAAGCAGTAAAACATTTAACTGTCTTGGAGTTTACTTAACTTAAAAACTGTTATTGCAGCATAATTTTTCGAATCAAAATCATAGAATTTTCTGACTTTTCCAGTCAAATGATAACGTTCACCCAATAAAATGTGATCCTGTTTATCGGCCGTTAAAGCGATCCCGTCATTTCTAACTTTACCAGTAAATGTAAAAAAATAACTCCCTTTACTTTTTGCGTACGCGGCCCTGACTTCAGTAAATGTTAGTTCAATGCTTATGACCTGGCCGATATTGTAGCTATGTTTTAAAATTTCTTGTTCATTTTCCGGAGTTTCAGACAACATCACATCAAAGGTTGTAAAGAAACAATCCAGCTGGCGTTCTGTCAAAAAACGGTTATTGTCTAGTTGCGCCAATATACTATTAGAAAACTTAGTGTTAGCCTTTTTTGCTTTCTCAATAAGTACGTGGTTTCTGGATTTCCATGCTTCGAGTGTTGGGTTAACACGCAGTTCCGGAATGTTATCGAGAAAGGTAATTGGCTCTAGTACCACTAATTTTTCAATAATGGGTCCAACTGTTTGCACCCCATGACACTTTTCACATACATCAGCCCCTTTGTGGCCTGTGCCCGCACATTCGTTACATTCTCTTTCGATAGGTGCATAATAATTTCCATCTCCGTTAAGGGATACATTCACTGAGGCTGGTACCATATGACCATCAAGAGTAAAGAAAAGAGATTTCATTTTCGAAACACCTCCAAACGTGCCTCTACGATTGCTACAGCTTCTTTCACAGTTTTTTCATAGTGGTCATGCCCTTCAGGAAATTGGTCAAAACGTTTACCGTGTTCTAACTCTTCCATGTTGCGTTTAAGGACTTCATGAGTTAGAAGCAAATCATTATAATTATCGATAAGAGTCAGCTTTATAGGTTTAATCACTCAACTAATCCTCGGGTTTTTATTCCTTAAGGAGATCTCGAATTTCCAGAAGCTCTTCTAATTTTGGTTTAGAAAGAATGATTGCTGTATTTTCGTCGTTAAGTAAAGACAATAAAATATTTAGCTTTTCATCATTCAAGATTATTTGAACACCATCATCAGAAAATATTACATTTTTACTATCAACATTTTTGAACAAGTGTGCACTATCTCTACCAAATTTTAGTTCTGTTTGAGTATTCGTTATAGATTCCGTATGTGTACTTTCCACAAGCTCAAGAAATTCAGATTTTAGCCGTTCTGTTTTCTTATGCGAGAGGCGCTTAATACCCAAAGTCTTACGTGTGACTGCCGAATTTTTCTTTTCTGGTCCGCCTTTATTTAAGGTGTCTGGTCCTGCTCCAGCTGCATTGTGTTCAGGTATGCCTACAATTTTGCTCGTTGTAGTCTCAATATTCTTAACGCCAGGTAAGAAACCTTCTATATGTTTTAAAACCATTTTGTGATCGTTGGAATATTTTAACATTATTTCAATGGCGAGCGTTTTTTTGATTAGATTTAGGCTAATCAAACGTTGAAGCTCTAATGGCATATCAAGGATTTTTAGCATATTACGAATTGCGGTAGTTGATCGTTGATATCGCATTGCTAGTTCTTCAACCGAATACCCGAGACTAACAGCATGAGCTAATGCATGAGCTTGCCCAACCGGATTTAGCCCATTGCTTCTGTTACCATCGAGGTTCTCAAGGTATTCTTCAATTTCGTTTTTATAATCGATTAAGATAACAGATAATTTTGGAATATTAGCACCTTCAGAAATTGCTAATTTTAAGCCATGAAAACGAGTATGACCTTGACGAACTAAATATTTACCTTTTCTTTTTACGACCTTGATCATATCAACCTGCCTTCCTTCCTTAAAGGCTTGTTTGATTGACACAATCATCGATTTGACAGGTTCTTGTTCGTAACACAAATCTCCGATTACCGCCTCTCGGGGATTAAATCCCTTTTCAATTTCAACTAGATTAGTATCCACTTCAATGACTGTATGTTTGCTGTTGTTCATATCTTCCTCCTGTTTACTACATGATACATGAACCTCAAATTTGCCAAATAGGGCTGATACATCTAAAAGGTAAACTCAAAAAATTTGCTTAATAAAATTAAAATAAAAACTGTCTTGAATAAAACAATGATAGTAAACCCACTTTCATTTCCGTTTGCGATCTGTAGATATTGATAAAGGAGCGCTATTCCTTGTTTTATATGGACTTATCATTGTTTTCAACAGGTTAGATCAATTCTTTAGATCACTAAAGATCAATAGAGTTCAAGTAAAGATCACGGCATCTTTAACTCATTGATTATAGTAACTTTATGAAAGGATCCGGCATTCGGATGCATGCGAAAAGCATTTGAATGAATAAGGAAGGCATTTACTGGAATGCTTATGGCATTTAGGTAAATGCGTAAAAAGCATTTGCAAGAATATGTTATAAACAGTTTGCCAAATGAAAATCTTATCACCGACGAGTTAAGTTAATGATTAAAAACAACGAGTTAATCCATCCTTTTGACGTAACCAGTAATGAATCAGGTAAGACTTATCAACTGACGCCTAACTCGTCCAAGTCGGTTCAGCCCGTGGCCCTGCTGAGATTGAGTGTATTTACCCCTGTCGGCACAAAAGAAAACCGCGACCGAAACTTTGAAGTTGATGCCTCTGATGAGCTTTCGTGTATGGAAATTGCAAGATCGGAGGGTTATGACGACATCAAGATAACTGGTGTCAAACTATCTATGTCTACCGACTTTAAGTGCTGGCTCGGGATCATCATGGCTTTCAGTAAATATGGTTTTACTTCCGAGAAGATTAGCCTGACTTTTAACGAGTTTGCGAAGATGTGTGGTATCAGTTCAACAAACATCAACAAACGAACTCGTGCGCGCTTTAAAGAGTCATTAATGAACCTTGCATCGGTAGTGCTTGCCTTCTCAGACTCTCGTAGTGGTCGGTTCACAGTAACGCATCTGGTGCAGAAGGCTATGATTGATCCAAAAAGCGATACTGTTGAGCTGGTTGGGGATCCTTCTATGTGGGAACTGTATCGTTACGACCATAAGACATTGTTAAGCCTTCAGGTTCTATACATTTTGGCTAAAAAAGAAGCTGCGCAATCTCTCTATATTTATTTTGAAGCAATGCCAGCTGGTACGTTGTTCGTTAATATGAAACGGTTGAGGGAAAGGTTGCTTCTTACAACCCCTATTCGTACGCAAAACCAGATAATTCGTAAAGCAATGCGGGAACTTGAATCTATCGGATATCTCGATTATCAAGAAGTTAAGAAAGGTCGCGACATACAATTTCAGATCTTCAAAAGAAGCCCTAAGCTGGCCCTTGCCAAACAAGGTTGAAAGCTATCTGGTATGCACTGGTTATAACCTGCTGAAAAATAAGTTATTTATCAGTGCTATGCTTAGTGCTTCTTTTACTACTGGTCTTACATCTCGGCTTAATGTGCAAAAAAGTAACTTTTCAAACGAACTCCTGACTATTCATCTGTATGCCTTTCTGACTCAAGCGTACATGCTAGCCCATTCATTAAATGCCGTTGAGCAAGATGGTTTCGTGCGCACTCTATTCACGTGAATGCCTTTTGTGGATTACGCCTCTTACATTCATACAAATGCTTTTGATGTCGGTATCCCAAAAATTCATTCATTGAAATGCTTTTGTTTGCCACTGTATCCCGAGCATAGCTATGCAGTGGTATAAAAAGGCATTTTGGTGAATGGCATTAGGTCGAATGACACACAGTTCAGCTTTGTTAAGAGCGAGAATGGTCCAAGACATCTATGACATTGGGCATCAGAAGGACTATGTGCTTGATATGAGATCAAAAAAATATCAGAAGCATCACAACTCCAATGGCATTCAAAGAAATGCCTTTGTTTTGTTAGTACACCAAACAACCCAAAATTCATGCAGTTATATCAAAGACTCATTCGCAAAAGGACTCAGCCAGAAAGCATTTGCTTAAATAGCATTGGCCAAAAGCATTCGAATGAATGATGTTCGTATGGACAAGACAAAGTCCCACTCACGCCCAGAGGTGTAAAAGGCATTTAGATGAATGACGCACCGGCCCGAGGATTGTATGTAGTTTCTCCAACTGATAGTTGCCGAACCAGGGAGCACAGTGATATGCGGCCTTCTCAGAATCAAGAGATAGATAATAAGGGAACAAAAAAGATTAGATATGAAGCTTAGTTACCTGCCCGATATCTAGTTAGAGCTTTTCAAACCATCAAAAGTGACTTTTATGCTTGAGGAGTCTCATCAGCTTCAGGATTGAGCTTAACGTAATCTTACCCCCTCCCCTCTTTCAAACTTTTACTAAGCGTTCACTGGTACCTTTCAAAGATTATGCTTTAGGCCCTTTGCTTAAAAATTCACCAATCGCTAAACGTTAAAAAAAGGGGGTTTATGCGAACGGAAGGATCGGAATAAAAAAGTATTATTCATTCGCGTTTACGTGAACTCAAATCTACACGGAGTAATTATGGAACTTTCTTTAAATATTGGCCTTAGTGAAAAGAAATCTAACACGGCTGCACTTTTTAAAACAAAAAGCGCAAAAGTGATTTTGTTTGTTCTGCTGACCGTGCTTTTTTGCGGTCTGGCATATGCGGGTTCAGATGATGGGGCACTGGGAGATATTTGGTCATACATGAGTGAAAGTATGACTGGAGCTCCGGGCAAAATTCTGGCAGCCGCGATGTTGATCTCAAGCGTATATTTCTCTGTCCTTAAGCCTAACCCGGGCCTGGCACTGGTTTCATTATTCATGATGCTGGTAATGGCCAACGGCGAGAAAATTATCAGCACCTTTATGGATGCTGGCGTACCGCTGTAATTTATTGTTAATCATGCATGAGGGGGTTCATCCCCCTCTCTGGATTTTTAATGAGTAAGCAGAACGACGTTCCTCAGCATACCTATAGATTCCCTTTCAGGATCAACATGCCTCTACTGATTTTGTTTTGGGATGCCAAAAAATTAGGGCTTGCATTCATTCTGGTTGCATTTGGGAATATCTTCGAATGCTTCGGGTTTTCTGTTGTAGCAGCGGTTGTGTATTGGATTGCGTATAACAAAGCAGCTGAGTCAGGAATAAGAGGATTGCTAAAACACAAACTCTGGTGGCTCGGTTTTTTGCCAGGTAAAGCAGTTTTTAGTAGCCGTTATTTCAACGATCCATTTATCAGAGATTTGTATTCTTGATGGAGCTATGAATGAAAATGCTAAGTGGCATTAACATCCCTTTTTTCAAAAAATCTAAAAAGGATGAAAACGGTGATCTTGAACAGTCATACGTAAAGAAAGATGAAAGTGCTAAGGGACGTTTTTTGGACATTAAAAAACGATTTAGCCCACAAGCTGAAGCGTCAGGTGCTGGAATTACATACAGCGCCCTGATTAATCGTGATACAAAACTTATCCGCATTAATACTGTTTCAATAGCCGTCATTGGGTTATTGGTTGCAAAGATTCTTTTTTTCACTGACCCAGTGACGATTGTTACCCCTCCAAACATGAATGAAGAGATCACGGTTGTTGGTAACAAAGCATCGGAATCTTATAAAACACAATGGGCTCTCTTTTTTAGTACCCTTTTAGGGAATATTAATCCAACTAATATTTCCTTTGTGACGGCCTATGTCCTCGATGCCCTTTCACCTGAACTACAGGCTAAAACGAGTGAGTCTTTACAGGAGCAGATAAATATCATGCAGGCTCGTGGTGTTGAGCAGACCTTTAAGCCTAATGATATTTACTTTGATCCAAAAAATGACATGGTCTATGTCTGGGGTACCAAAACGACTCGACTTGTAAATGTTCCGGACAAAACTGAATCATCGAAATGGACTTATGAATGGGTTCTCGGGATGAAAAATGGTCGCCCAAGAATTGCATATGTAAATCAATATTCCGGAACACCGAATATTAAAAAAATTACGATAAACGGCAAAGAGCAACTGGCAACGCTGGATAATCCGCCACCGTCTACAGGTAACAAGTGATGATTAAAAAAAAGGGCTTAGGCTTCAACGCAATTACAGCATTGATCATGCTCACGACTTCGAACTGCGTAATCGCTGAAGAATACCAATTGCCAGCAACAATTAATAACCCGGTTGTAATGCCAGTTGGTGCTGACGGATTTCAGAATGGAGCTGCAAAAGCCATTATTCCGGGTCAAGCTGGTTCTGAACAGTCAGGTGCACAAACAAACCTTAGTGAAGCCGGTAATGCGCAGGGACAAAAACCTACAACTGATCTCCCTACCGTGCAACTTTCCCCAGCCAGCAATGCTTCGCCTGCGGTAAGCGCTATTACTGGAGCATTATCAAATAATCCTAGTCTCCCCGGATTTGACGCACAGACCCGATCTGGTGCAATTGATAGCTATGGGAGACCAACAGGTACCTCTTCCCAGCAGAATGCAACCAATGCGACCGCCACGTCAAAAGCCGATGAACTTTATGTCGAAGCTCGTAACCGATATAAAGAAGTTCAGCGTGTAAATGTGCCGCCTGGTGGGAATGTGGTACTGCCAGTTTCACGAGGACTTCAAAACAGAATATCGACCAGCTTCAAGAATGCTTCTGTCAGTACTTCTACCCCTGCTGAAGAGGCAAGCATATTTGTTAATGGTGGCGATGTCTTTATTTCAACTAATACCGATAAACCAATCGGGATTATGTTGTCTGAAGATCAGGTACCTGAATCGACCTATAACCTGACCCTGGTACCGCTTGATGTTCCCGGTGCGATGATTTCAGTTACTACATCTTTAAGCCCATCTATGCAAGCCAAACGTGAAACCTCATTGGATAAGCAAAACTATGAGGAAATGTTGGCCCGCTCCCAGTCAGAAGAACTGGCTCCAACGGATCCAAAACAAGACGATCATAAACAAAGAATCATTGATTTATTGACTCCTGTGGCTCTTGGTGAGGTCCCTTCAGGATTCAGTTTACAACAGGACCGACTTTCTCGTATTCCTGCGCCAGAGCAGTCACCATGTAACTTTAATATGTATGCAAAGCTCGGTCAGAGACTGGTTGGCTCACGTGAACTTATTGATGTAATTCTTGTGAAAAACGATAAACCATACGGTCAAATCGTTGCTGATCAGCAGTGTATGGCAGAAGGCGTTATTGCAAGTGCTTTATTTGATAAAGCATACCTGCAACCGGGAGAAGAAACAGAGCTTTACATAGTCCGGGATAAATTGTTCAAGGAACGCGAGGCCCGGGTTACAACCAGACCAAGTCTAATCAGAAAATAATATGGGAAAAGTTACTTTGCCTGCTCTGCTTGGGGCCACCGTGATTGGTTTTGTCGTATTTGCTTTAACCAGCTTTTACTACAGGTCAGAATATATACCAAAAAGGAGTGTATTAATCGTTCCGGACGCACCCATTAGTATCGAAGATGGCAGTAACGCTTTTCCCGTTCAGACAGTAATAATGAACGATCCAACTCTTATTGATAAATTTGTAGGAGAGGGCAATATTAATGAGGAGAATGCTTTTGACTATCACAAAAGTAACGTTTTGGAACCTAATTACAAACATGAAATATCTAGAACGAGCCAGATAGATAAAGCTGAAATGAATCATCCATCTGTTCGTGAAAACTGGGCCAGAGCAGGTGAACCCTATATCGTTCCTCAGATGTCTGACAGCGAACGAAATCTAAAAATTAAACGATTCCAGAAACCTACAAGTGGAGCTAATCATGGACATTAAAAAGGCCTGGGAAAATAAGACCGTCAGACTTTCTGTTATTGGCGCTCTGCTGGTAGTGATTGTTTATATTATTAGCCAGTCTATTTTTTCCACACCAGTTAAGAAAGAAAAGAAAACACAGAAAAAAGACATGCAGACCAATTTGTTGTTAGATGATTCGCAAATGAACAAATTGAGTAATGAAGAAAGCCAGAAAGTATATAAAGAAATGGTTAAGCAAAACCGACTTGACCAAAATGCGGCGAAAGAGGACCGCGAAAAAGCAGAAAAAGCCCAACAGGAAACTAAAGCCCAAGTTGCAAGTTTAACTTCTCAACTTCAGCAGCTGTCTCAGCAAATTAATGATATGCAGACAAATCGAAACGGCAATCGTAACTTGGATGCTGGTAGTTCGCGTAAAACGATTAATGAGCAGGCACCGGCAGCTCCTTATCAGCTTAATGCTAATGCGCCGATTAATGGCGTAAACCCTAATTACGCTTCTATCACACCTACGCGTAATAGCCCAATGAGAACAATCACACAAAGTTCCATTAAGACTAATGGTACCGATGGTGTCATTCAGGTTATGCCCGTGTCTGAAAACAGAATCAAGGAAGGCAGAGAGGTCATTGCAGGAGATAAAGCGCCAACTCGGACTGTACGAGGTGATGGTACTGCGCCAGTTGATAGCAAAGCGCGGCATGCTGCCCGAAAAGATGAAATGTTTCTTCCGGCAACATCTATTATCACTGGTGTTCTGATTACCGGGCTTGAAGCGCCTACAAGCCTTTCTTCCAAATCAGAACCAATGCCAGTAACGATGCGTATTAAAAAAGATGTCATCATGCCCAATAATTTCACCATGGATTTGCGTGACTGTAACCTTCTGGGTTCAGCTGTTGGTGATCTGGCGTCACAGCGTGCTTACATACGTGCCACTTCTATCTCTTGTGTTAATTCAAAAGGGAAAGCTTTTGACGTAAAACTGGAAGCATATGCTGTAAGTGAAAATGACGGAAAAAATGGGATCCGAGGCACGCTTATCAGCCGAAATGGTAACGCAATTGCAGGAGCTGCATTTGCCGGTGGACTTTCTTCACTTGCCGGTAGCTTAAGTCCCAGTAAGGTATCTTCACTTAACATCGACCCTAATTCACAGGCTCAGTATCAGTCCCCTAATTTTGGTGCACTTGGGGCATTAGCCGGGGCTGGTGCAGCTCAAGGTGGTCTTAATCGACTCGTCGATTACTACACCGCAATTGCAGAACAACAGTGGCCAATCGTAGAAATTAGCCCTGGCCGAGCTATTACATTTGTCGTTCAGACCGGAACTACAATTCCAACGAATCTGACCAGTCGCTGAGGTTTAAATGGATAGTTTAGAAAAAAAAGAATCGCCTGAATCAGCTGGACCTGAAATCACTAAAAAAATGGTGCGAGAAAGGACAACAAAAAAAATTACCTTCGAAATTGATATTGAAAAAATATTGAAGTATTTATTTTTCTTCGCCTTTGCCGTATTGGTCATTATTTATGGTTATAAAGGCTTTATGAATGTTTACGATTACTTCAATAAACAATCCCAGCCTTCGTACAAGATTGCAGTGCTTGACATGCCTGAATTACGTAAGGAATTTTTCAAGCATCACGGAGGCCGTACTGCTGACAATGATAGATCTCAATTCGAAGAATATTTCAGAACATTAATGAAGATCTACCGTGACCGTGGCTATTTAATTATTGATGCAACGCTTGCCGTTACTGTACCGGATAGTGTTGAAATCGTCACTTATATGGAACTTGAAGATAGCTCTGAAGCGGTACAATCAAGTTCTTATAATGCAAAGAAGTAGAGGGCACCCAATAGTGAAAAAGTTACTTTTCCCTTTAATGGCGGCTTTCGCCATTATGGCGAATACGGTCACTTATGCTTCAGAGCAGGTCCTAACTAATAGTGATGCTGCTGCGTTAATGGCAAAGGCAAAGGAAGGTGGCGTTTCACCCAGTCAGATCTCGGGTGTGTTATCAAAAATGAAAGGATATAAACCTAAGGATGCCATATACATTCCTTCTGGTGGGCTATACCTCTTTCAGGACGAACGTTCGCAGCTAATGGCAGTAACGACCGATGGCCGATACTCCCTTACTGGGGGAAGCCTTGTTGATGTAATTAAACGTAAACCTGTTCTGACTGTAGAAGAAATCAGGAATTCCTATTTTATTAGTCTTGATGAGGCCCCCTTCCCTCTGGAAACTGTAGCGTCCATTCCTCTGGGAAATTCAAAGCTTAAAAGACAAGCAGCCATTTTCATAACACTTGATTGTGACGGTTGCATGGAACTTGTTAAGAAATTCTATGCAGATCGGGACAAGTATCGGATAGATATTGTTTTAGTTCCCTCACCCGGTGAGCCAAAAGAAGAGCTTAGAAGGCTCTGGTGTAGTAAAGAAAAAGGAAAAATAAACAACCTCGATATTCTTCGTTGGCTAATGGGAAGCAAATCCGACATTGAAAAAAGATTGCTCTCTCAAAAAGAAGCAGAAGAATGTCCGGCGGAACCTTTGGTAGCGTCATTGATGCTCGCAGGAATTTATAAATTGCAGGGTGTACCTTCAGTTGTCAGACAGGATGGTTTGGCTGGTAATGGCATTCCAAAAGATTTCGACTACTGGTTGAACCAAAGCGTTGAACCTCTCTTAAAAAATCCATTTGAGACAAATTAAGGCTAGTTTATGAACATCAAAAGATTGGTACTCAGTGCTCTGGTTGTAGGTACATCCTCATATCTTACGGGGTGCTCCATCGGTAGTTCCGAATCCGAATGTCCAGGCATTGAAAAGGGCGTTATCTGTAAAGGTCCTCGCGAAGTTATGGAGTTAACTAATAATCGAGATGATCTGTCTGCACTGGCGGGGGAAGAGTCGGAATCGGGAAAGGAGAAATCGGCTGTCAATGACAGCCGTTATCCAACTGAAATTAGCCCTCCAGGGGAAGTCAAATATCCACAGTCTACTACCCTTAAAAATCAGCCTGTGGCTTATTCAAAAACCGAAATTAAGCCAGTTGGTCAGTTACCTGTCATGTACGATAAAACTTTAAAAATGGGTGCCCCTACTTCATCCATTGGACCACGGCCTATTTCTGGTGTACCGGTTAATTCAAACGTAAGGATGACTAGCAGTTATAGCACTGCCTCTTCAACTGGTAACCCTTTCGTTCATCCGGCTGCGGAAGTCGTTAAACAAACAAGCTATCCGGTTTCTGCTGGAAATGCCCCACGCTACGTTGCACCTAATTCTGATATCAGCCCTGGTAAGGATATGTACTCTCTTTACAATGGCCAGCCCGTTAACCCGACTCTCAACCCTGGGCAGATCCAGCAATACCGTTCGCAAGGTTATAAACAAGCTGTAGTGGCTCCTGAACCACTTGCTGTTCTGCAACAGGGGAAAGTAATGAGAATTACTTTTGCACCTTATACCGATGATAACGATGCGCTTAATCTTCCCGGCTACGTTTATGTCAACGTAAAACCGCAAACATGGATTGCTGGCAAGAATTCGACCTCAAACCCAGCTCGCATAGTTCCTTTAGAAGTACAGGATGCGGCCCGGGAAAATATGCAGCAGCAACAAAAAGCAACTAAAGCTGTCTCTTCGAACGGCATTGTTAGACAACTGTAAGGTCAAATATGGAAGCTATCAATAATTACAATAGCGGTTTAAATCGCCATCAATTAGGTGGGTTTATCCCTGTTTACGATCAATTAGCAGGGACTCACTATTTTTTGATTGATGGCAACAGATTAGGGTTTATGTTTATCTGTAATCCATCCCCTGGAGTTTTTGATAATCAGCAAGATGTTCTTGCTGAAATGTTCAAAATGGATTTCCCTACAGATACTGTCTGTCAAATATCTCTGACTGCATTGCCAGACCTGACTTTACAGCTTAGTGCTTGGTCAGCTGTGCGAGGTGGGCGTATGACTGGGAACGATAAGCTTAAAGCAGATCTGCTTAATGGTTATCAGTTGGACTACTACGACAGAAGTATGCATAAGCCTTTAAAACCTGATCATGATAACCTTATGTTGAGGGATTTTCAGGTATGGATCTCGCTATCGATTCCTTTACAGTCTGCCCTTCCTACCGAGCTGGAACATTCGCGTATCGATTCACTTTACTCTGAACTTGTAAGTAAGTTAATTACGATTGGATTGCATCCGTTTAAGGTCGATGCAGAAAACTGGCTCTATTGTATAGATAAGGTCGTAAACCCCGGAAAGAACTCCCGGTGGGCTGAAGGTTTCATAGACGTTAACACTATGAAAAGGCTTAATGAACAAGTTAACGTTCCCGGCCGTAAGTATACAGTCACAGAAAATCATTTCTCATCAGTCACACAAAGTGACGACGAATCTGAGCATCGTTACTTCAAACAACTTTCCGTTGTAAAGTTTCCTGAATACGTCAATTTCGGTTGTATGTATGAGTTAGTAGTTAACTGGATGCATGGACGTAAGACAATTTTCAGCCCATTTATGATCACTCAGACTGTTCAGTTTGCCGATCCGCTCAAGTTGTCAAAAGAAAACGTCCGCTACAAAGCAATCACTAATAAACAGGCAAGTATACCTTCAGTTGTCACATTCTGCCCTCGCCTGCGGGATATGGATAATGACTACATGGCCGTAACTCGCGAGCTTGAGGATGGCGCAAAGCTTTTAAGAGGGTATCTTACTTTCACTGTTATGGGTAGTAATGCCAATTCTGTGCAGACAGCAGCTAACGATCTCAAATCCTTTTACCTCGAAAGCCGGGTCAAAGTAGCAGATGATTCCTTTATCGTTTTCCCGTCATTTATGTCATGTCTGCCAATGTGCAATGACCCAAAGACAATTTTCGACCTTGACCGTTCCGAAGTAGTGAGCAACACCGGAGCGGCTCATATGACACCGATCTTTGGGCCCTGGAAAGGTAATACAGATAGACCAGTACTGAGTTTAGTTTCTCGTGAAGGTCAACTCATGGGACTTGATATTTTCAAGACTTCTGCAAGCTATAACATGGTTATTGGTGCAACGTCAGGTGCAGGGAAGTCATTCTGGACAGCATATCTAATCAATAACTATCTTGGAGCTGGACCGCGATCTAATAACCTCGTTCATTATCGCTCAACATTTAAGCATTTTTTAGAAAACGAATACCCAGATGATGATCCTGACGGTGCTCAAGTATTTGTTGTGGACGTGGGCCGTTCTTACCAGGGGATTGCGGAACAATATACAAACAGTCAATTTATTGATTTCGGTAAAACCCCTGACTTCACCCTAAATCCCTTTGCCTTCCTAACTGACATCACTGTTAACGACGATGTATTTAACGAAGCACCTGAATTTACCGGTGAATCAACTTCAAACGATGCAGAAAAAGACAAAGTTGCTCAGACCATAATGGTTTTGAATCAGCTAAAAATTATGGCTTCAGAGAAAGGCCTTATCGATGATTATCAACAATCAGTGATGCTTCAGCTTATTGCAGAAGAGTACCAAGAATCCAGAAAATCAGGTCGGACCGGTTCAATAACCGGCTTTGCTCTGCGTTGCAAGAAGCATGAAGACAAACGTATAAAGGATATTGGGGAGCAACTCGGAGCATGGTGCGAAGGTGGAATTTATGGGCACCGGTTTACCGATACGTTGCCTCCAATCAACTTCGACAGCAGATTTATTGTTTTGGAACTGGAGGAGCTAAAAGGCACCCCCCACCTTCAGACAGTTGTATTAATGTCTATCATTCAGGCTGCTCAGCATGCAATGTTCATCAAAAAAGATGGGCGTCGTCGCTTGTTCATCCTTGATGAAGCATGGGAGTACATTCGTCCTGATAATTCATCAGGTGCCGGAAATCAATCAAACCAATTCTTCTCTTCCTTCCTCGAAGCGGCATGGCGTAGGTTCAGGAAAACAAACTGCGCTGGCATCTGTATCACACAGTCGTTTGAAGATTATTTTACTTCTTCTGTTGGCCGGGCCCTGACTGCTAACTCGCCTTGGAAGATAATCATGAAACAAGAAAAAGAAAGCATTGAAGCAATGAAGGCTAATAAATATTTTTCTACTTCAGATGCAGAATATGAACGTATGAAAAATATTCGTACAGTCAAAAAGGTGTTTTCAGAGATGTTAGTCAGGTTCGAAAACTTCCAAGAGATCTGTCGGTTATACGTAGACCGGAAAATGGAGCTTTGTTTTACTACGGATAGTGCTGACAGGAGTAAATTATGGGAAATTCAAAGCCGCGAGAATTGTAGCTATGGCGAGGCAATAGAAATTCTCTATGCTCAAGAAGTAGCAGCGGGTTTGGCCGCGTAGAGTAAATATCTTCAAGCAAAAATAATTAAACCAGATGTCTCATAAGAATCTGGTTTTTTATTGTATGCCTTAAGTAAACAAATGAGGTTGTGACTTAATGAGTTCATCACTGTGCTGCAAATTTTGGTTTTATAATTAATGTGGTGTAAAAACAGTGACATAAATACAAATCGCAGTTAGGTTGTGTACGCATTAAGTAAACAAAATTTATAACTTCAATACTGACATTATAAGATGAAAATCACGTAAATTACATTTTTGTTTACCAAAGGTAATCAAAGTAGCGCGGCATTATTAGTGAAAACAGATCACTGGTGTCATTTTGCATACAAAACTTAATATCCTTTAATCATTCTTCTAAAAGTTTATTATTAACGGTTTGGTTTCTGAAAATTTATCCAATTTGCTCACCGAAGACTTTTAACTTATTTAACCCCCTTTATCGCCAAACTGTGATTTTCTAATGTTAGTCTACAGTTCTAGGGCCCTTGCTCCCATGATGCGAATCCTGCCACCTAATAAAGATTAACGCCTCATTCCTGTATGCCGGTCTTACGACGCCAGTGCACGGACTATTTTTGGTCATCACAAGGACAGGCGGGAGATTTAATCAGGGCGTGGTGTTGCTGAGCAGCAGCTGCGGCACTGTAAGCCGAAGGCGGAATTAACTCCTTTATCACCATCTGGGGACGTCATTATGGGTAGCCCTTTTAACTTGCTCAGGACCATTAAGCTAAAATTCCGGATAGCGATTGACGTAAGATTTAGGCTAAGCAGGTAAAGTGATCCCCGCTCCCGGGGTGACAACTTTATACAAAAGGCCGAGCGGAAGATTGTCCTTAGGGAATATTTCTTTAACACAGCACGGGCACTTACTCACGCTGCCGGATTTAACCCCCTTAATCGCCAAACTGGGGTTCTGTCCTCATGCTGGCCTTCAGTTCTGGGCGGGGTTGCTATCACTTGCTCCCTAATGCGAGATGTACCTGCTGATACAGATTAACGTCATATTCCTGCGTGCCGGTCTGCCGACACCAGTGCACGGGCTTTTTTCGGTCATCACATTACCGGGCAGGAGATTTTATCAGGACGTGGTGTGACTGAGCAGCAGCTGGGGCACTGTCATCCGCTTGCAGATTTAACCCCCTTAATCGCCAAACTGGCGTTCAGTCCTGATAGTGTCCTTCCGTCCTGGGCAGGGTTGCTAACACTGGCTCCCTTAATACGAAATGCGCCTGCTGATAAAGATTAAAGTCACATCACTGCATACCGGTTTGCCGACTCCGGTGCATGGCCTTTTCCGATAATCACAAGGACGGACGGGTGATTATATCTGTGCATAGTATGTCTGAGCAGCATCAGAAGGCACTGTCAGCCACTGGCAGATTTAACCCCCTTAATCGCCAAACTGGCGTTCAGTCCTGATAGTGTCCTTCCGTCCTGGGCAGGGTTGCTAACACTTGCTCCCTTAATACGAAATGCGCCTGCTGATAAAGATTAAAGTCACATCACTGCATACCGGTCTGCCGACTCCGGTGCATGGCCTTTTCCGATAATCACAAGGACGGACGGGTGATTATATCTGTGCATAGTATGTCTGAGCAGCATCAGAAGGCACTGTCAGCCGCTGGCAGATTTAACCCCCTTAATCGCCAAACTGGGATCAGTCCTGATAGTGTCCTTCCGTCCTGGAGAGGGTTGCTAACACTTGTTCCCATGATACGAAATGCGCCAGCTGATACAGATTAACGTCTCATTGCCCATGCCGGTCTGCCGACACCGGTGCATGGCCTTTTCCGATATTCGCAAGCACAGATGCTTGATTTTTTCAGGGTGTAATATACCTGAGCAGCATCTGAAGGCACTTTCAGTCGCTGTCAGATTTAACACCCTTAATCGCCAATCTGGGATTTTATGATGTTAACCTCCAGTTCAAGACCCTTGCTCCCATGATGCGAACCTTGCCACCTGATAAAGATTTACGCCTCATTCCTGTATGCAGGTCTTACGACTCTAGTGCACGGACAATTTTCGGTCATAACAAGACCTGGCGGAAGATTTAATCAGGCGTGGTGTGACTGAGCAGAAGCTGGGGCAATGTCAGCCGCTGGCAGAAAAAACCCTTATTCGCCATCTCAAACCGTCATTATGGGTAGTCCTTTTAACTTTCTCAGGACCATTAAGCTTAAACTCCGTTTAGAGAATGACGTAAGATTTAGGCTAAGCAGGTTAAGTGATCCCTCTCCCGGGTTGAACACTATATTCATCGTACGAGCGGAAGATTGTCCTTCGGGAAATATTTCTTAAACACCGCTCGGGATCTTATTGCCACTGGCGGATTTAACCCCCTTAATCGCCATACTGGGGTTCTGTCCTGATGCTGGCCTTCAGTTCTGGGCTTGGGTTGCTATCGCTTGCTCCCATAATGCGAAATGTGCCTCCTGATACAGATTAACGTCATATTTCTGCGTGCCGGTCTGCCGACACCAGTGCACGGGCTTTTTTCGGTCATCACATTTCCGGGCAGGAGATTCTATCAGGGCGTGGTGTGACTGAGCAGCAACTGGGGCACTGTCAGCAGCTTGCAGATTTAACACCCTTAATCGCCAAACTGGGATTCTGTTCTGATGTTGACCTTCCGTTCTGGGCGGGCTTTGGTTTACTAACACTTACTTCCATAATACGAAATGTGCTTGATGATGCAGATTAAATTCACATTACTGCATACCGGTCTGCCGACACCGGTGCATGGGCGATTTCCGACGATCTCAAGAACATATGGGAGATTATATCAGGGAGAGTAGTATGCCTGAGCAGCATCTGAAGGCACTGTCAGCCGCTGTGAGATTTAACCCCCTTAATCGCCAAACTGGGGTTCTGTCCTCATGCTGGCCTTCAGTTCCGGGCTGGGTTGCTATCACTTGCTCACATAATGCGAAATGTACCTGCTGATACAGATTAACGTCATATTCCTATATGCCGGTCTGCCGACATCAGTGCTTGGGCTATTTTCGGTCAAAACAAGACCTGGCGAGAGATTTAATCAAGCGTGGTGTGACTGAGCAGCAGCTGGGGGCACTGTCATCCGCTTGCAAATTTAACCCCCTTAATCGCCAAACTTGGGTTCAGTCCTGATGTTGGCATTCCGTTCTGGGCGGCGTTGCTATCACTTGCTCCCATTATGCGAAAAGTGCCTGCTGATACAGATTAACGTCATATTCATGCATGCCGGTCTGCCGACACCAGTGCACGGGTTTTTTTCGGTCATTACAATACCGGGCAGGGGATTAAATCAGGGCGTGGTGTGACTGAGCAGCAGCTGGGACACTGTCAGCCGCTGGCAGATTTAACCCCCTTAATCTCCACACTGGGGTTGCCTCCTTAAGTTGGGTTTCATTTCGGGGTGAGGTTGCTAACTCTGCTCCCATAATTCGTAGTGTGCCTCCTCAAGAGATTAACACCTCATATCTTTAGACTGGACTGACGACAACGGTTCACAGTTAGGAAACGTATATCAGCACACCGGTGAGATAGATTTTAGGGTCTAAGCAAGAAATAGGGTAGGCGTGAAGATTCATTAATGGAGCTCTTAACTTCAAAGCGTAGAGAAGGAGACAAGAATCGTGGTTTAAACAGGTTGTGCATTAGGTATGGACTAGAGAGTCTGAGCTCACATCTGCAAGTTAAGCTCACAAAAAATCATAAAAAAGTAAACAAACATTAGCTTAAGATTGAAACTAAGGATAGAATTGTACGCATAACAAGGAAATGGACGCATTATACGTAAAGTTTACATATATGCGTAAAAGTCGGTTTTCAGTGCAAAAAGGTCATAACCATGAATTTACTTGAAAAGATCGCCCTCGTTGGTCAGCGCATGAAAAGCGAGCAGATTTCTCTAAAGGAATCTCTGATGGCTTCATCAAGAGTATCTGTTTCTGATGATAGTGTTGATGGTGTTGATAGACTGATCTATAACCACTGTTTGAATAAAAAAAATCTCTCTGATTTTTTTGGGAAGTCACGAGTAACGTTCAATAAAATACTTTCGGACTTAGAAGAAAAAGAACTTGTTGGTGCACCTATTTATCAAAACAAAAATCATCTTTACACCCGCTGGGATGTTCAAAAAATAATGGATGCCCTGGGTTATCCCAAGTACCGCGATCATTACTTTAGCAGAGCTATTGTTACTCAGAATCATAAAGGCGGTACAGGGAAAAGCACTACATCTGTAGCTTTAGCAGTAGCAGCTGCTTTAGATCTACAACTCAATGCACGTGTATTAATGATCGAATGGGACCCACAAGGTTCGATTGGAAGCAGCATGATTCAAAGTGTCTCAGAAGATGATGTCTTCCTTACAGCAATTGATGCAATCCTTGGAATTTATGAAGAAAATTCTGAGTATAAAAAATATTTAGATTCAGGATTCTCTGAAGAAGAAATCATCACTAATATGCCTTTTTCAACGCATCTGCCAAACTTGGACGTAATAACGGCTTTTCCGACAGATGCTCGTTTTAAAGATAAATACTGGCAATGTTCTAGAGAAGAACGTACGTCTTTGTTACTACGTTTCAAGGAAGTTATCTTACCGGTACTGAAGCAGAACTATGATTTGATTATTATAGACACTCCACCTGAAGATTCACCTTTGATCTGGGCTGCTGACGAAGCGGCCGATGGGATTCTTGTCGCAGTGTCACCACGTGAATATGATTACGCCTCTACTACAGACTTCATGCTTACAATAAGTGAAAGGTTTAAACAATCACCAAGTAAGGGCGACAATTTAAAATGGTTCAAAGTTCTTGCTGTCAATGTAGATGACAAAAGTCCATATGAAAGAATAGTTTTGGATAAATTAATCAGAACTGTTCAGGACCTTTTGATGTCCGCTAACATAAAAAATTCTGAAGCATTTAAGGCAGCTGCTTCCAAAGGGCGTACAGTGCTTGATATCAAAAAATCAGAGGAACTTTGTTCCGCAAAGCAGCTTGATGTCGCAGAAGAATCTGTATTACAGGTATATCAGCAATTTATAAATGAAATAAAAAGTTTTTCAGCTAAGCAAGGAGTTAACGCATGAGCGATGAGCAACATATCGGGAATGATAAATCTCGATATTTAAACGCACCAAAGCGGACAGAAGTCGGTCACCGTTCAGGTCTTGCGGGTTTGAAAACAGCACCTCGCATAAAAAAGTTATTCACTCTTCATAAGGGCCGGAGACTTGAAGCGGAACATGTGATTGTTCCAGCCCAGAGAGTGGAGAAGGAGACCTTAGTCCATCCAGCGAACCCACGAAATCAAGAAGCCCTTACAGATTATTCTGTTAGAGATATTCTTAAGCAGATTGAAGAAAGAGGGGTCGATACCGAAGGGATCGCTGTAAAAAGAGATGGGGTTTATTTATTAATAGAAGGAAGTCGCAGACGTTTCTGCTGTATAAAGGCAGAAAAGGATCTCCCCCTGTGGGTTCTTCCGGATGAACTAACCGAAGATGATATAAATTCAATTATATCCGCAGCACAAACATCTCGAAAATTTTCATATAGAGAAGTTGGGTTTCAATTTATCAAAAAAATGGAAGAAAAAGGATTTTCTACTAATGAAGAACTCGCAGCATATCTTGGGATTAGTCATGTATCGGTAGCCAAAAGAATCCAGGCGGCCCGTATTGACGAAACATTGATCTCTTTATTCCCGGATTATGAAGGAATCCCGAACTCCTATTATAGTCGCTTGTCTCGTTTACAGAAATATGTGCAAAAAAATCTATTTCCTTTAGATGAAGTAATAGATAATGTTAAAGAGGAAACAAAAGATTTAGACATTGGAGATCTCCAGGTTGCTCAAAAAGTTGTAATGGAAAAAATCACACAATCTGTGGAAAGTGTTTGTGAAAAAACTTATTCCACAAAATGGGAAACAAGTGATCTTATTACTTTTGATAACAAAGATAAGTATGCAAGAATCAGTAAAAACAATACTGGTAGAAAAATTCGCTTTGAATTCAATAGGATAAATGCGGGTTTTATTAAGGAACTAGAGGAGTTCATAAAAGAAAAATTAAAAGTACCAGAATAAATATTGAACTGCATCTTTATGATGCAGTTCATATGATTTATATTTTTAATTTCTTGTTATATTAATATGGGGTGTGCGCAGGTTCTGACATATAAGGTCTTAGTTCTATATGAACAGAAGCGCCATTCCCATCATTTACTACGTTTAAAGGTGCTTTTCCCGGCAATGACATAGTTGCAACGTCAGGTCCAGAAACAGCAAAATTATTTTCTGCTGAAGGCATTACTGTAAAAATCTTTATAGCAACATTTTCATGTCTAAATAATGAAATCCCAAAAGTAGAACCAGCTTCGGTATTGCTCACGTCCACAACCACAGGGGTTTTTCCTAGATATTCATTAGTTAGTATGTTTTTTACTAATGCCCCTTCCGGGACAGTATAGATACGGTATGGATATGCTAAAGCCGTGTGACAAAAACATATTAAAATAACAATTAATGTTTGTTTCATAGATTATCCTCATTCAAAAATAAAAGATATAACTCTTGAAAATCGTGGTTAGTAATTAGGTCCGCTTTTCCGGGAAAATCGTAACTAACAGAAAATAAAAGCGAAAGCGAATCTTTTCCTTTTGCTTTGGGAGAGATTCTGCTAAAAGCACGGTTAATAAACATAAGTTGATCTTCATTGTTGAAGCAAAGTCCAAGCATTCCAACCGTAGGAACTACGAATGTGCTTACGCTGCCTGGGGGCAAAAGTTGCTTACTACGGGCATTGTAAGCACAACGACTACCACCTAGCGTTAGGCCTGAAAGCTCAATAAAACTTCTGGTTCCATTCTTGGCGACAAGCCAAACATCAGTTCCTGAACTTTCGACACGTAAAGTAACTTTTCCGTCAGTAAAGGCCTCACTTTTATTGTATAGAATAGGGTCAAAACCAACTGTCGGGAGTTCTTCGATTTTACTTTCTACTGACTGACAACCAGTCAGTAATGCAAACAATAAAAGTGTGATAACTTTAATCATCCCGCTTCCTTAGATTGTTTTTGGCGCTCGTTATAAAAGATAATGATTCACCGGGGTAGAGAATTGTTTCTTTCGTCCAATAACCATAACCACCGAGGATATTTTTTCTTTTCTCAATATAAACGGGTTCAGAAAATACTAAATGTTGATATTTAGGAAGAGATAAGATTTCATATTTTCCTTGTCCAACTAAGAGGTAATTCTTCTCTTTAGGATTGATGGTTACTGGATTACCAACACTTTGAGGTATGTTAAGTTTTTTTATATTTAGGTCAGAATAGTCAGGAACGGACACTTGATCATTAGACGTATTTCCGGGAAGAGTAAACCCTTTACCCTGATCCGGTCCAAAGATGGCAATTATATCTTTGTTGTTTCTTGTGATCGAAACGATAGCCTGAAGGGGCGTATTAGCAAGGTCATTTATAAACGATATAGTTAGACTTGATTTTGGCTCGACCCAAACAATGCTTTTTCCGGATGTGCCTTCGCTTAATGCAATTTTTTCATTTAGTAAGATTTTATTTTTGGCAATGATATTATACTCAAGTTTTGGTATCACAATAAAAAGTGATTCTTTATTTGAAACATTCATGATTTCTAAGAAATTGGTTTTGGTCATGCTGGTCTTTAGAACAGGCCTATATTTACCATTTATAAACCACCTTCCGTTTATAAGCTCCGCTTTAGCAGATATAAGTGAATCACTTTTCTGTGCGGCAGAAGAAAAAGCATCTTTTCTATGCTCTTTCTCTTGATGTGGTGCAGCTGCTGCGTGAAGATGCAAAAGTAATGTTGAAATTGAGATAATCTTCCAATTTATCTTCATCTTGTTACCTCAATGTTGTTTTCAATCGAATCGAGTTCTAAAGGATAGGTTTTAAGTGAATAAAACTTGTTTGTTGTTTGTATTAGCTGATGACACAATAAAACTGGATTGTTCTTCATGATTATTTCTACTAATGTAAGTGCTGGTGAGTCAGTTTGCGGTATACCCGGAGCAACTATTACCTGGTCTTCTAATTTTGACATATAGAGTGATCCAGTATTTATATGCAAACAATTACCGATCAGTACTGGAAGATTGTTTTGAGTACGACCATGGGCTTTTCGAATGCTGTTTACAGGATTCCTACCTAGGACCATAAGGTTGACGTCATTTATCATCATTGGTATTACGGCATGGTCCATACCGAATAGAAACTGGCTCTGAAAAATATTCACATTGGCATAGTTGAATGCTTGAAGCGCATTATAAGTATCAGTGAATGATGTGCGGATAGGGGCGTAATCAGAAGGGCAAACCCCAATTTTTATATCGCCTTTTAGTAAAATCTGCATCATCGTACCAAGCTGGGTATTAAGAAGTTTTTTTACCTCTTCCTCTAAATAGTAACGATTCACAGCTTTATGCCACTTTCCGCCCATTACACACCATCTCTCATTGAGGTATGTGCTGGGGTAAAATGTTCTCCGGTCTTTGTTTAATGGTAACAATTTTTTTAACATTTCTTCTCCGGCTCCGGCAGCTGAGAAATGCCTCACAAAACGTCCATCGAAAAAGCCACTGTTTATCGCCTTCATCAATTCTATGGGTTCCGGCCCATAGTCAAACAAATTTCCAGTAGAGAAAATTACTATCTCTTCTTCTGGCTTTGTAACTGATTGGATCAAGTTGCACAGCGCAGAGTAATGTCCATGAGGATCTGCCAGAAAGAAAATCCTTCCGGAGAAGTTTGTAAGGTCTATAGTTTGGACGTGCTCAGCTGCCATAAATTCCTCTACGTATGTTTACATCGATGATACGGTATTTCGAACTATGATTTTTTTACAAAAAGGCGTCATTTTGGATTCTAAGCCTAAGGACCTTTGTTACTTACAGGTAAAGGCCCCAGTCCTGGCTCTCAAACAGTTCATACTTAGGATGCAAAGTAACTTTCTGATTATAATTGGCTCCTTTATAAACATGGTTAATACATGAATACAGGAAATTTAACGGTAAGGTATTTAAAATGGAAGGATGCTGAAATAACATAGACTTACGTATTTTTTTAATAGTGTTAATGTTGATAATAGGTCACCATTAATGTATAAAGTTAATATCTAATATGGTCCTATTAATAAAAGAGAGTTTTTATGGCTGAACTATTAAAATCTGAAAGTCCTGTTTCACCATCAGTGCAGGATATCACTGAAGCTTTAAAAATCGTTGTCGATGATGGAAGTAAAGCTGCAAAACTGGTTTGTCTTAATGAAAGAAACGAATTAGTTCCCTTGCTTACACAAAATAGTTTTGTTCCAGATTTCCGTGTTCGCCATGAGGGTCTCAATCCTTTTAACTATCTTATTGATGGGCTGGAAAGGTTTTCGCATCACAGCGAATCTAGTAACTCACTGGAATCGACTGATGTATCTCACCAATACGATGAAATTAGCCGGTTAAATGTTCACCATGCACTTCATGCTTCTGGTTTAGTTCCTCAGGATGTTCACCTCTTTGTTACTTTACCACTTAGCCAGTTCTATACTGCTTTAGGGGAAACGAATATTGAAAATATTCAGAGAAAAAAAGATAATCTGATGAAACCAGTAGAGCGTTATCTTGACGGTAAACGCTATTCTTTTAACGTTTTGTCTGTGACTGTTTTCCCTGAATCTTTACCAGCTGTGACCCGGGCAGATGAAATTGAGGATATTGCTTCATTTGAATCAAGTTTGGTAATTGATCTTGGTGGTACTACTCTTGATGTTGCAAGTATTACTGGGCAATTAGAACAGATTTCGAAAGTAAAAGGTTTTGACCGTATTGGTTGTTCTATTGTTTACGATGAGATCAGCAGGTATCTTGAATCTGAGAAACTGAATACGAGTAATGCTTACATTCATCATCTTGTTGATAATCGTCATGATAAATCAGCTTTGAAGGTTGCAGAGGACAAGCGTGACGGTGTTTTTGATGCGGTAAACTCTGCGGTACAGAAGTTGCAAAGTAAAGTAATCAGAGCGGTTACACAAGTCGAAGAGAGGCCTCATAATGTTTTCCTTGTTGGGGGAGGTTCATATCTCATCGAAACAGCTATTCGTAAACATTTTGAAACGGCTAAAGTTATCATGGTAGACAATCCGCAGTTCGCATTATCTTTGGCAATTGCTGATACTATTTATTCAGAATAATGAGCTAGAACATGGCTAAATACCCTATCTCAAATAAGGCAGATAACGACCGGATTCAGATCCGGTCTTTCTGGATATCCGAAAGAAAAGCACCCTATGTTTATAGTTTCTTGAAAAAAACAGAACTTTGTCATAGGGGTGACCAACTGGATTTAATTAGGTCGGCTATTAGTACCGGGTTGGTATTAAATAATTTATTTCCTGACTTGGCAAATTTTATAAATGGTTTAAACGAAAGATTAACACTTGCAGATCTTAATAGGTTTCTGAATGATGGAAATACTATAGATACTGAACCTAAGCCTCCTATTAATGTATTGCTAGAGAATGTCTTAGATCAAAAGTTTATGGAGTATTTAACACCTCTACAATTAGATAATTCAAAGCAGGATTCTGTTTCTGTAAAAGAAACCTTCCTTGTACAAAAGGAACATGCCTGCTTTGGTGTGAAGATTGAAAATGAGGGAAGCGATACCTCTATACCATCTGAAAGCCCACTTTCTTCAGGTGCATGGCTTTGTTGAATAAATCGAACTTTTGCTGAGTTGAAGGATCAGATCACGCATCTTCCCGACAACGCAGACCGTTCCGTGGCAAAGCAAAAGTTCAAAATCACCAACTGGCCCACCTACAATAAAGCCCTCATCAACCGTGGCTCCATAACTTTCTGGCTGGATGATGAAGCTATTCAGGCCTGGTATGAGTCAGCAACACCTTCTTCACGAGGCAGACCTCAGCGCTATTCTGACCTTGCCATCACGACTGTGCTGGTCATTAAACGCGTATTCAGGCTGACCCTGCGCGCTGCGCAGGGCTTTATTGATTCCATTTTTTCTCTGATGAACGTTCCGCTACGCTGCCCGGATTACAGCTGTGTCAGCAGGCGGGCAAAGTCGGTTAATGTCAGTTTCAAAACGTCCACCCGGGGTGAAATCGCACACCTGGTAATTGATTCCACCGGGCTGAAGGTCTTCGGTGAAGGCGAGTGGAAAGTCAAAAAGCATGGCCAGGAACGCCGCCGTATCTGGCGTAAGCTGCATCTCGCCGTTGACAGTAAAACACATGAAATCATCTGCGCTGACCTGTCGCTGAACAATGTTACGGACTCAGAGGCCTTCCCCGGGTTAATCCGGCAAACCCACCGGAAAATCAGGTCAGCCGCCGCCGATGGCGCTTACGATACCCGGCTATGTCACGATGAACTGCGGCGTAAGAAAATCAGCGCGCTTATCCCTCCCCGAAAAGGTGCGGGTTACTGGCCCGGTGAATATGCAGACCGTAACCGTGCAGTGGCTAATCAGCGAATGACCGGGAGTAATGCGCGGTGGAAATGGACAACAGATTACAACCGTCGCTCGATAGCGGAAACGGCGATGTACCGGGTAAAACAGCTGTTCGGGGGTTCACTGACGCTGCGTGACTACGATGGTCAGGTTGCGGAGGCTATGGCCCTGGTACGAGCGCTGAACAAAATGACGAAAGCAGGTATGCCTGAAAGCGTGCGTATTGCCTGAAAACACAACCCGCTACGGGGGAGACTTACCCGAAATCTGATTTATTCAACAAAGCCCAGGTGCATCCAAAATTTCAAAAGAAAAGTCCATTTCCTCTGTGGTGCCAGTGCTAGAAAAAGTATCGGATGAAAATCAAACCGCCTCCATAAGCATAAAATCTAAAGCTAAGGCAAACAAGCGACTAGCGACTTTGGCAAGATAGGTGAGAGACAGTACAATCGACTTCTGAGTTCAACTTGTCTTACCAGGAAAGCCAGCATACTTGCTGGCCTTTTTTTTGTTATAATAAACTCAGGCTTCAGCTGAATCTGTAAAATTACTGTTAATGAAACGGTATTTTAGGTTAATTTGGATGCTGTTACAGGAAGTGCGGATTTTTCCTAAATTTGTAAAAAACCTAAGAATTATCTTAATAAATCTGGTACTTAATTATTATTTTACGTAAAAAGTCTTTGTGGTTTAATGGTTATGTAAGGATTTTTTGATACCCTTATACCCGATGGACCTAAGGTCACTGACAACGATGTTCATGTAGAATCTTCGTTTCTGTAATCCCTTTTGTCCTTGTCCCAAATGATTGATTATTATAATAAAGGCTGATCGAATGCTATCTCGCAACTCACTAATACATGGTTTACGCCGAGACCAGTTAATCGGAGTTCTGACTATTTCAGAGTTTCCGGTAGTTATGGTAGAAAGCCACTTCATTCAGTCTGAGGTTATGGGAATAAAACCCGTAATTTTTAATATTGATGAGCTTCTTGTTTCTATATCCCCAATTTCCTCTCTTAAGTTCGATTGGGAGTGGGCCCCAGTTGATACAATACTCATTGAAGTTATCATTCCACCTGTAGAGTCAGACCTTGTAAGTGCAGAAAATGACTTCCTCCGTGATTCTGGTATTGGCCATATCCAGTGCGAGCCTGGCGGAGCATCAATACGACGTACAGTTACCTTCGTTGGTGGAATAACCGCTGATAACTTACTGTATCAGTTGAGGCTTATGTGCGTAAGCGCGTTAAAACTTTTAGGAGAGGAACTGGGGGATGAAGTCTAAGATTAGATATGTTTTATCTGGTTTTGTTGTGTTATGTGCATTTGCTGGAGTTTATAAAATCCTAAACAATGTTCCGGTTAAACCTGACCTTTTGGACTTCACTGGAAACACATTTAAAAAGACATCACTCTTCCTGCCATGTGATAAAAGCTCGCCTTCTTTAAACATTAAAATTGCTGATAACGAGAAAATCGTGATCAACGGCATCGCTTCAAAAGTAACTTTTGTTGAAAAGGCTGACCCCGTCAAAAGCCCTGGTTTTTGTGATGATCTTGATCTAAACAATTCTCGCCTTGTACATACGGCATCTTACAGCCTGGTGATTTCTGAAACCAAAACAGGATTTACACTATCAAATTTCAAGCATCTTGCCGATGATGAATCATTAGGCGGTATGTGGTTTTATCAAAAGTGACTTTTTATATGGCAACTTCAGACTTCGCTCTTAAAAACCATAATGTTAAAGCATTTGGTCAGGATGCAGCCCTTGTCATTGAGATGAACAATGAAGATGTTAGCTCATCAAAACCTTCACCTTTTTCAAATGAGATTGATAATTATTATCTTACATTGCACGTCGCTCCAAGGAACGCAAAAAAAGATTATGACTGGGGCTCAAACCGTTCTGTACTTCTAAAATTGTCGACGAATGAAGTTATGCAGATGGCATCTGTATTTCTTAGAATCATGCATACTTTAAAGATTGATAAGAGGAAAACCTCACATCATGGCCACGTCGTATACAAAAATATAAGCGTTACCCCAAACGAGAGGGGCGGTTTGTTGTTATCCGCAGGGATAGTTCCAGTCGATAAAGATGGCTTAAAACCCTTCATGCACATGGTCCCCGTCTCACAAATGGATTGCGTTAAAATTGGCCTCTACATACTTGGATATCTTGCTCAAAAAACGCCCTGGGTAAGCTCCGAGTCTATAATTACCGCGCTTCGCTTATCTGAAGCCAAGAATTCAAAATAGCGCATTAACATACGGAATATACGGAAAAATACAGGTTTTTTTAAATGTTATACGAACGGATATTTCTGTTTTTCATCGTAAAGTGAGTTTAATTTTGCTCAGAAAAACAGGTATTCGTCATGAGAAAATCAGGTTTAGGTTTAGCCCTGTTGTTTTCTTTAATTGCTCCGATTAAAGCGGTCTATGCTGAAGCGATTATGATTTCAGGAAAGCTACAGGCTGATTTGCCAGCCGTATCCTTTGACCCGGGGCCGGGCGACTTTGTTGCATACGTTAATTCTAACACTATCACTGCCTCAGGTGCAGGCACAGCCTGTAATGTAACGGTTGATGATCGAGCGACTTCCTCTGTTGATAACCTCGTTTGTTTTTTTGAGTGGTTACCCAATACCTTGGGATTAACTTCTAACGGCTTCACTCTTTCAGGCGTTCCCAACACCACCGGTGATTTAAAACTACCTTACAAGATTTCTTACTTCTCTGGTTCTGAACGGAAAAAAGTTGAAATAGTAAAAGGTGAATATTCAATCAAAAGTGTGGCACCGGTAAAACCAACTATCACCGGTCTTAAATCATCCCTGAACGGATTAGTCTATGACGGCTTTTCTTTCAAATCGTATTTAAAGGATGAAGCGATCAAAGATATCGCTGTTTCTGTTGAACCCCGCAATTATATTCAATACATCTCAATAGGTTCAGGCTCCGCCTGTGAAGTACCTATTGGCGGAACTTCCTGTACCATTGAAGTTGGAAGCATTAAGGCCAGTGATACAGATGAACTTTTGGGTTCACGTGATATCACAATTACAGCAAACTCTAAGAATAATTATTTCGCACCTCCTGAATCCAAAAAGCTTGTTGTTAACTGGGATTATCGGCCTCCTGTAGTAGACCATACACTTTGGAATTTTACCGATGAGGCTAAAACAATCAAAGTAGGTGGCCAGGACATCTATACCGGAGCCAAAACCGTTGCTGTGGCCGTTAAGGTACCCCAGCAAGAAACAGAAGGTGAATGGTGGCTCCCAACAGCTATGTCGCTCACTATGACTCCGGATGGCGTGTTTAAGCCGACGACTAAAGTGACTTTAGATGATGGCACTGAGATTGATTTCAAACAGTCCTGGGCAACCCCTTTACGTAGAACTTTACAGCCGGTAAGTGGACCTCAAAAAGTCGGTGATGAGTACCTCTATATCTTTGACTTAACGGATCTTATAAACGGGTCCTACGCAGCGACTTTTACAGTAGAAAATACGAGCAAAAACTCTTCTACGTACACTGAGCCTGAAAGCAAACTGATGCTGTCTGATAACCCAACGCTTATGGTTCTCAAAGATGGGCAGGTATTAACTAAACGAGCACCCGTATACTTCCTGAACGAGATTATCGTTGCAGCTTTCCAGGGGCAGGCTGGGGTTGCTGACATAAAATCAGTAACAATAGACAACAAAGTAGTTTCGTTAACACCTACAAATTATAAAGGTATTTACTACCTGCCGGTTGGAGACGATTTAGCAGTTAATTCGGATCACGAGATTACTGTGGTGGCTGAAAACCTTTATGGAAAAAACGTAAATTTCAGTACCGTGTTCACTTATCAACCTACTGGATTCACTCTTAAGAATCTGGAAAAAAACGTAACTCTTTACTCGCGCTGGATTGGCCCCTATATTTCCATACACTTTTTATCACTTAACCCATGACTGGTTCGTCGCCGCAGATATTCCCGTGGCGAACGATACCCCAGTGCACTATGCGGATGCCATTCGTTGTAAT
>NZ_JBLKDA010000026.1:0-73771 GCF_047530215.1 Enterobacter sp. 01-M-03-SI-ECC | reverse complement strand
AACTCAGAAGTGAAACGCCGTAGCGCCGATGGTAGTGTGGGGTCTCCCCATGTGAGAGTAGGGAACTGCCAGGCATCAAATAAGTGAAGAGGCCATCCGCAAGGATGGCCTTTTTGCGTTTCTGCGCTATACAAACTAATCCCCTAATACCCTGCTTATACGGTAAACTACCTGCGTTTTTGCATCAGGATAGCGTCTATGAACCACTCCCTTAAGCCCTGGAATACCTTTGGCATTCAACGTAATGCTAATCATATTGTACGTGCCGATACCGCACAGCAGCTGCTGGATGCGTGGCAAAGCGCAACAGAAAAAAACGAACCCGTACTGATTCTGGGCGAAGGAAGTAATGTCCTGTTTCTCGACGATTTTGCGGGCACGGTAATCGTTAACCGCATCATGGGAATTGATGTGGAAGAGCGTGCCGATAGCTGGCACCTGCACGTGGGCGCTGGCGAAAACTGGCACCAACTGGTGCAATTTACTCTCGAAAAAGGAATGGCGGGTCTGGAAAACCTTGCCCTTATCCCGGGCTGCGCCGGATCGTCACCCATTCAGAACATCGGTGCCTACGGCATCGAACTGAAGCATGTCTGTGAATATGTCGACTGCATCGAACTGGCGACCGGAACGGCTACGCGTCTGACGGCAGAACAGTGCCGTTTTGGCTATCGTGACAGCATCTTCAAACATGAATATCAGGACCGGTACGTGATTGTCGCCGTGGGCCTGCGCCTGTCGAAGAACTGGCAGCCCGTACTGACCTATGGGGATTTAACGCGTCTCGACCCGTCTACCGTTACCGCTCGCGACGTTTTTGACTCGGTTTGCCATATGCGGATGACCAAACTTCCCGATCCTAAAGTAAATGGAAATGCCGGAAGCTTCTTCAAAAACCCGGTTCTCAGCGCTGAAAATGCCAGACGCTTTCTTGAGGAGTGGCCAACCGCGCCACATTACCCTCAGGCGGATGGCAGCGTGAAGCTGGCTGCGGGATGGCTTATCGATCAATGCCAGCTAAAAGGCACTTCAGTCGGCGGCGCAGCCGTTCACCGACAGCAGGCGCTGGTGCTGATTAATCAACGCGATGCAACCAGCGACGATGTGGTACAGCTGGCGCACTATGTTCGTCAGCGCGTGGGCGAAAAATTTAACGTCTGGCTGGAGCCAGAAGTCCGCTTCATTGGCCGCACAGGTGAAGTCAATGCCGTGGAGGCTATCGCATGAAGGACAATACGGTCCCGTTAACCCTGATTAGCATCCTGGCGGATGGTGAATTTCATTCCGGCGAGCAGCTGGGCGAGCAGCTGGGTATGAGCCGCGCCGCCATTAACAAGCATATCCAGACGCTCCGCGACTGGGGTGTCGATGTGTTTACGGTTCCTGGAAAAGGCTACAGCCTGCCGGAGCCAATTCAGTTGCTGAATGAAGACACAATACGTAGCCAGATTGGGCACGGCAATGTGGCGGTGCTGCCTGTGATCGACTCGACGAACCAGTATCTGCTGGATCGTCTGCCTGAGCTGAAATCCGGCGATGCCTGTGTTGCTGAATATCAGCAGGCCGGTCGCGGCCGTCGTGGCCGGAAGTGGTTTTCACCCTTTGGTGCCAACCTCTATCTGTCCATGTACTGGCGACTCGATCAGGGTCCGGCCGCTGCCATTGGCCTGAGTCTGGTCATCGGCATCGTCATGGCAGAGGTGCTCCACGAGCTGGGCGCGGATCGGGTGCGTGTTAAATGGCCTAACGATCTGTACCTCAACGATCGTAAACTTGCCGGTATTCTGGTCGAACTGACGGGAAAAACGGGTGATGCGGCACAAATCGTTATTGGCGCTGGCCTCAATATGGTGATGCGCAATGTCCAGAATGATGTGGTGAATCAGGCCTGGACTAACCTTCAGGAAGCGGGGATCGCCATCGATCGTAACACCCTTGCCGTGCGTATGATTAAAGAGCTGCGCAGCTCGCTCACGCTTTTTGAGCAGGAAGGGCTGGCACCGTTCCTGTCTCGTTGGGAAAAGCTGGATAACTTTATCAACCGCCCGGTGAAGTTGCTGATTGGTGATAAGGAGATCTACGGCACTTCCCGCGGTATTGATGCTCAGGGCGCGCTGCTCCTTGAACAGGATGGCGCGATCAAACCCTGGATGGGCGGTGAGATTTCCCTGCGGAGTGCCGAATAACCGGATGGAGTGAATGATGCGAAAACCCGTCTGCATGACGCTGGCCGTCATGATGAGTGTGCTGTTCTCACCTCTCTCTCAGGCGGGTCAGGCCTGGGAGAGTTACAAGGCCCGCTTTTTCAAACCGGAAGGCCGCATCGTTGATACCGGCAATGGCGGCGTATCGCATACGGAAGGTCAGGGTTTTGCCATGCTGATGGCGGAGGCTAATGACGATAAAGCCACGTTCGATAAGCTCTGGCAATGGACAGACAGCAAGCTGCATAACAAAGAGAACGGCCTGTTTTACTGGCGTTATAACCCCGCAGAGTCCAATCCGGTTGCTGACAAAAACAACGCCGCCGATGGCGATGTGCTGATTGCCTGGGCGCTGCTTAAGGCCGATGCCCGCTGGCATGACAAACGCTACGTCGCCGCATCGGATGCCATTACAAAAGCGCTCGTTGCCCATAACGTCATCCGCTATGCGGGCTACCGCGTGATGCTCCCCGGCGTCGAGGGATTTAAGCTTGACGGTGAAGTGGTCCTTAATCCTTCCTATTTCGTGTTTCCGGCCTGGCAGGCCTTCGCCGGACGCAGTCATTCGCCGGTCTGGCACGATTTGATTAAAGACGGGAAACGGCTGCTGGAAAAAATGGGTTCGGGTAAAGCGAATCTGCCCCCTGACTGGGTTTCACTGGCATCAGGCGGCAAGCTGGCGCCCGCCAAAGGGTGGCCGCCGCGGATGAGCTATGACGCGATTCGTATTCCGCTGTACGTTGCCTGGTCTGATAAGCAAAGTCCGCTGCTGGCCCCGTGGAAAGCGTGGTTTGGTCAATTCCCCCGCGAACAAACGCCCGCCTGGGTTAACGTCACCACCAACGAATACGCTCCCTACATGATGGAAGGTGGCCTCCTGGCCGTACGTGATTTGACGATGGGGCAGCCTTCCGGGGAACCCGAAATCACCGCCAAAGACGACTACTATTCGGCAAGCCTGAAAATGCTGGTATGGATTTCCGCGCAATAATAATGCACTGACAATCCCCTCTCCCCGATGGGGAGAGGGTTAGGGGGAGGGAAAATCAGTTACTGCGGATATGGCACCCAATCGCCGCCGTTCAGGCGAACGTAAGGTTTGTTCTGGTATTGAATCACGACCGCGTTGGCGTTCTCTGAGACTTCCGCCGTTTGCGGCAGGTTGCTGGTGAGCTGATCCCAGTTCACGCTATCTTCCACAAACAGCTTGCCGTCAACGGCGCGGGCAACCAGTTCTGAGATCGCCAGATAGCTGGTCGGCTGGGTAATCTCAATCGGTGCGCCCTGATGCGGAGCCTTCATACCAAAGAATTTAATACCTGCAGGCACGTTGGTAATCGACGGGCTTGGGATGTCACGCAGACCGGACACCTGCATTCTGTCGCCCTTCAGCGCGCCGCCGTGCTCTGGCACCACAACCACCATCACCTTACGGCCTGATTTTTCCAGCTCCGTGAAGAACGCGTCCAGCTCGTCGAAGAGTTTTTGCGCACGCACTTTATAATCTGCCGTTTTGCTCACGCCCGGGAAGTGGTTACCGTCGTGAAGCGGCAGGGTATTAAAGAATGTCGCGCTGCGCGGGTTGTTGTCTTTTTCGATGGTCTGCAGCCAGCGCTGCAGGACAGCGGAATCGTCATAGACGGGCGAACCGTCGAAGCCCAGCAGGGAGACAGGAAGACCGGTTTGATCCATCAGCGGCGCCTGCATGCCACCCTCTTCACGCACCTCTTTCAGGAAGTTACCGAACTGGCCGTTGTGCCCCAGCATCAGGTGCTGCGTAAAGCCCAGTTTTGAGAGGTTATCGAAGAGGTAACACTGGTTTCCAGCCGGCTGGTACAGGTTCTTGTGCGATGGCTGACCGCAGCTTGCACGCAGCAGACGAATCGCCGCCGGGCCGCTGTACGAGGTGGCAGAGTTGAAATCTTTAAACTGAATGTCGAAATGCGACCACAGCGGATGCGACATCAAACCGGCGGCATCCACGTCGGCCCAGGAGAGCGAACAGATGTTAATCACCAGCAGCTCAAACGGCTGAGCATCCGCCGGCAGCGCATCCGGGAATTTTGTTTGTCGCTTATCTTCCGCGGTATAGAAACTGGAAAGCCACGCATTAAGATTGGTGGAGGTCGGCGGCGCGGTCTGGGTTGGGATATCGCCCACAACAGGCGTATCGGCAGCCGTTGTCACGGTTGCGGCTGCGCTTCCTCCCGTAGTGGTCACCGTGGTTGTCGGCTGTCCGGCAGGCCACAGCGAGAAGCTTGGTCCCGCGAGCGTGAGCACGTTAAGCCAGATCATAATCGCGACGACAAACACCGTTACGCGGATCCACTGGGACAGGAACAGCCACGCGACCAGCAGCACAAATACCGCGCCAATCATCTGCCAGTTAATAAAGCGCTCGGTCAGATCGAGGATATAGCTGGCGCTAAAGCCCGCGACCTGCGAACCCTGGCTCATAATGCTGTCCGGCCCCGGAAGCCAGGTATCATGCCAGAACAGCGCAAAGCCGAGAGGGATGGCTACCCAGTGACGTAATCGATGCAGCCTGATATTCGGCAGCGGCATCAGCAGGAAGGCCATAAACACCAGGTTGAGAAGCGGATGGAAATTCAGGTAGCCTGCCCACAGCAGACCAAACTTCACCAGAAAGTAGAAGTTCCAGCCGGAAAGGCCGCGCCAGTATTGCCAGAGCGGCGAGGGTGACGAAGCGGTATAGGAAGAATTAGTCATGTTTTCGGTCTGCCTTGACGTGTGATGCCCGTGTCAGTGTTCCGGCTGGTTTTACATAGCGAGGTTTGATAAACAGCACTCTGGCCGTATCCCGGATACGGCGTATGGAATGGCGCGCATAGTAGCCAAGCGGGAAAAAGATCAGCGCACAGAATATAACCATTTGAATAATATCGCTGATATTCATGATGATGCGTTCTCCGCGTTGTCTGTTAATAAGCGAAGGGGTTCCGGCACCCGACGCCAGATGTGTCCATCATGTCTGGCATTGAGGATCGGTTTGGCATTGCTTGCGATAACGAGCGGTTTAGCCCATTGCTCAGGCTGGAGCGCACGCATCTGCACCAGCTCCGCGCTGATAGTATTATCTTCGAACCAAATCATACGGTTCGAGAAAATATCCCCGGTCGGCAGGGGGAAGATGTGGTTCAGCGCCGTATCGAGATCGTTTACCCGGCAGAAGGACAAAAACAGCACCAGGCGATTGTCGCCAATGGTCATGATGTCGCCTGTACGGTTGGGGCGACATAGGGTGAGGGCCTGCTCAACGCGGATCCCCGGTACCGGACGCAGGGCAACCATGACCCCTTTTCCGTCAGCGGGAAGAAGCGTATTGCTCATCATGTTCCCGACGGCGTCGCAGAAGGTATCCCATTTTTGGTATCCACGCAGCTTCATCGGCTGCGTCATGGAGAGCAGCGTGGAAATATCTTCCGGTACGTGGCGGCTAAACTGCTGGCCCTGAACGCTTTCGATAAGCGTGAGGCAGCGCGATAACGGCGCATTCCAGGGAATAACCATATTGGCACCGCAGCCCAGAAGCAGGCGCTCATCGGTGGCGCGCAGGCTGGTGTTATTTTCGCGTACGATGATTTTCAACGCACTGCCGCGCTGGCGGCGTAAGGTGTGGATTTGCCTTGCCAGCGTCTCAATCTGGTTATTCTGCATCAATGAGAAAATAAGCGTTGCCGCCTGGGTTGTGCGGGCTTCGTGGAAAAGGTCTTCGTTAGATTCAAACAGTGACCAGTTTTCCGACAGGGCGGGCGCCCCCTCTAGCACCGCGATGTGGCTCAGGATGCGCTTTTCATCACTGCGCGGTTGCACCACGGTTTCTTCCTGCTGTGCCAGGTGCCACTTACCTTCGATATGTTTCAGCATAAGCTGTTGTCGGGCGCTCACGCCTTTTTCGTTACACCAGAAGGCAATATCGTAGAGATAGCTGCCCACCTGATCGCGAACGCTTGCCAGACCGAAAAGGGAGCGATATTCGCCCATTAAAAGCGAGAACAACTTGTCATTATTACTGCCGGGATTGACTATCAATAGCGTGCAATTTTGAAATTTTGCCCATTTATTGATTTTTTCCAGCCACTGCAGCAGTTTTTCTACAGGGATATTTTGCAGGACGTTATTTGCACATTTAAGAATCACTAAATAGTGATCCGGATCAATAGTGCACTGAACGTCGCGGGACAAAAAGTGTAGACTATCCGCGTCCGCCGACATAGAAAATAAGCGCACCGTCTGGGGACCGCGATCGTTTTCCAGCGTGATAATTTTTTTCGGGTCTTCGCCCATGCTAATGACGGCCACGCGGGAATCCTTATCCTGGGCAGCAATTGTCTGGTTTACCAGACTGATAGCATCGTCATTACGGTCCGTATTAATCCACCAGACTCCTCCGACTGGCATGTGGCTCAATTCGTCCCATAATGACTGGATGCCAATAGAAAATATGGAGTCCACGGTGTCCCTCTTTTCGACTAATTTATCTGTATCTCAGTTTACTAGCGAAAGCGTAGAAATAAACCTAACATTGAAATTAAAGAACATCAGATTTAGCATGTAAATCAAATTTGATGGGCAGGAAGCCTCGCTACTTCTGATCTTGCGATTTTACTCAAAGGGATAGAAAGAATGGATAATAATGAGCCCGGTACCCCAGTCGACTCAACCCTGGGCTACACATTCCAGAACGATTTTCTGGCGCTGACGCAGGCCTTTTCTTTACCTGAAATAGATTACACCGATATTTCCCAGCGGGAACAGTTGGCCGCGGCTATTAAACGCTGGCCGTTATTAGCTGAATTCGCCCATCAACAATAAGGGAGCCATTGATGGCCATACTCGGATTACAGGGTGTCCGTGGGGGTGTGGGTACCACATCCGTTACCGCGGCGCTGGCGTGGTCATTACAGCTTTTAGGTGAATCGGTGCTGGTCATTGACGCCTGCGCCGATAATTTGCTGCGTATGTCGTTTAACGTCGATTTCACTCGTGAAGAGGGCTGGGCCCGCGCGCTGCTTGATGATAAGGACTGGCGGGATGCAGGTATGCGCTATACCTCCCTTCTTGACCTGCTGCCTTTTGGTCAACTGACCACCACGGAACGCGAGAATGAAGCTGCGTACCAGCGCCTGTTTTCCCAGTTCACGCTTGCGCTGCAGAGCCTGAAAGAAAAGGGCCACTACAAGTGGATCCTGCTTGATCTGCCACACGGTGCCGGCACGCTGACCCGACAGCTCATCGCGCAGTGCGATCATATCTTCTCGATCGTTAACGTCGATGCCAACTGCCATATCCGCCTGCATCAGCAGGGGTTACCGCAAAATGGCCATATCCTGATTAACGATTTGCGCATTGGCAGCCAGATCCAGGACGATCTGTATCAGGTCTGGCTGCAAAGCCAGCGCCGCCTGCTTCCTATTGTCATCCACCGTGATGAAGGAATGGCGGAATGCCTTGCGTCGAAACAACCGCTCGGCGAATACCGCAGCGATTCACTGGCGGCAGAAGAGATCCTGACGCTGGCTAACTGGTGTCTGCTGAACTTCGCCAACAGGGCGGAGCATGCAGGGAGTGCTGTATGAGTCGTCTCGCCAGCTGGTTACTCATCCCTCCGGTCAGTGTGCGCTTGAGCGAACATTACCGGCATTTTCGCCGACACGGTGCGTCGGCATTTAGCGCCGCGCTCGGCTGTTTCTGGATGATTCTGGCCTGGACCTTTATTCCACTCGAACACCCGCGCTGGCAGCGCATACGTGCACGGCACGATGAGCTTTATCCGCACATTAATCCCGATCGGCCGCGGCCTTTGGATCCGGCGCGTTATCTCATTCAGGCCGCCTGGCTGGTCGTGACCTCGTCGCAGAGAGAACGCCAGACGCCGCGCTGGCGCAGCTTCTCCCGCGTGCAGCAGCTGCGTGAACGCTATCATCAGTGGCTGGATAAATTGCCTGACAGCGTGACCGACAGAACCAGCCATCTGGATAACCAAAAAGAGCTCGGGCACCTCCACCCGGGCCTGCGGCGTTTTATCCTCGGCGTGATTGTCGTGTTCTCGCTCATTCTGGCGCTGGTCTGTATTACGCAGCCTTTCAACCCGCTGGCGCAGTTCACCTTCCTGATCCTGCTGTGGGGCGTGGCGCTGCTGGTTCGCCGTATTCCGGGCCGCTTCTCGGCGCTGATGCTCATTGTACTGTCGCTAACGGTCTCCTGTCGCTACATCTGGTGGCGCTACACCTCAACCCTGAACTGGGACGACCCGGTCAGCCTGGTGTGCGGCCTGGTACTGCTGTTTGCGGAAACCTACGCCTGGATTGTGCTGGTACTGGGCTATTTCCAGGTCATCTGGCCGCTCAATCGCCAGCCGGTTCCGCTGCCGAAAGACACCACGACGTGGCCGACCGTCGATCTCTTCGTGCCGACCTACAACGAAGACCTGAGCGTGGTGAAGAACACCATTTATGCCGCGCTGGGCATCGACTGGCCGAAAGATAAGCTCAAGGTCTGGATCCTGGACGACGGCAACCGTCCGGCATTCCGTCAGTTTGCAGAAGAGGTGGGCGTCGAGTATATCGCCCGTCCGACGCATGAACACGCCAAAGCCGGGAACATTAACAACGCACTGAAGTATGCCACCGGGGAGTTTGTATCAATCTTTGACTGCGACCACGTGCCGACGCGCTCGTTCCTGCAGATGACCATGGGCTGGTTCCTGAAGGAGAAAGAGCTGGCGATGATGCAGACGCCGCACCACTTCTTCTCGCCGGACCCGTTTGAACGTAACCTTGGCCGTTTCCGTAAGACCCCGAACGAAGGCACGCTGTTCTATGGCCTGGTGCAGGACGGAAACGACATGTGGGACGCCACCTTCTTCTGCGGCTCCTGTGCGGTTATCCGCCGTAAACCGCTGGATGAAATTGGCGGTATCGCCGTCGAAACGGTCACCGAAGATGCGCACACCTCGCTGCGCCTGCACCGCCGTGGCTATACCTCGGCCTACATGCGTATTCCGCAGGCGGCCGGTCTGGCCACGGAGTCACTGTCGGCGCACATTGGCCAGCGTATTCGCTGGGCGCGCGGCATGGTGCAGATTTTCCGTCTCGATAACCCGCTGATAGGCAAAGGGCTTAAGCTGGCGCAGCGTCTTTGCTACGTCAACGCCATGTTCCACTTCCTGTCCGGTATCCCGCGGCTCATCTTCCTGACCGCGCCGCTGGCGTTCCTGCTCCTTCACGCCTATATCATTTACGCACCCGCGCTGATGATTGCGCTGTTCGTTCTGCCGCATATGATCCACGCGAGCCTGACGAACTCGAAGATACAGGGTAAATACCGCCACTCCTTCTGGAGTGAAATCTACGAAACGGTGCTGGCCTGGTACATCGCGCCGCCGACCATGGTCGCGCTGATTAACCCGCACAAAGGGAAATTTAACGTCACCGCGAAGGGCGGTCTGGTGGAAGAGGAGTACGTCGACTGGGTGATCTCCCGTCCGTATATCTTCCTGGTGCTGCTGAATATTGTGGGCGTCATCGCCGGGATCTGGCGTTACTTCTACGGCCCGCAAAACGAAATCCTGACCGTCTTCGTGAGTATGGCCTGGGTCTTCTACAACCTGATTATTCTCGGTGGCGCGGTAGCGGTGTCGGTGGAGAGCAAACAGGTTCGTCGTGCGCATCGCGTTGAAATCTGCATGCCTGCGGCGATCGCCCGTGAAGATGGCCATCTCTTCTCCTGTACCGTCCACGACTTCTCTGACGGTGGTCTGGGGATCAAAATCAACGGCGAGGCGAAAGTGCTGGAAGGGCAAAAAGTTAACCTGTTGCTTAAGCGCGGCCAGCAGGAGTATGTCTTCCCGACGCAGGTTGTTCGCGTGGTGGGTAATGAAGTCGGTCTGCAGCTGATGCCGTTGACCAAAAAGCAACATATCGATTTTGTGCAGTGTACGTTTGCCCGCGCGGATACGTGGGCTCTCTGGCAGGACAGCTTCCCGGAAGATAAACCTCTGGAAAGCCTGCTGGATATTCTGAAGCTGGGGTTCCGTGGCTATCGTCACCTTGCAGAATTTGCCCCGTCGTCGGTGAAATTAATTTTCCGGTCACTTACTTCGCTGGTTTCCTGGGTCGTGTCGTTCATTCCTCGTCGTCCTGAGCGGGATGAGGCGAAGCAGGCGGACCCGGTTATGGCTCAACAATGATGATAACGCGATGAAAACTAAACTTTCCTGGTTATGTGCAGTGGCAATGGGGATGAATGTCTTCCCCGCAACAATGGCTAACGCCGCTCCTGATAACGCAGCGGCGACGCCTGCGCCAACGGTACCCGTCGTCGCGCAAGCAACCGATCCGGTTGTCACCGCGGCTCCTGGTCAAACAGAAAACATCATGCCGAACCAGCCAACGGAGGGGAACACCCTGCCAGCAGACGGCCAGGTCATCGGGCAGGTGATGCCGGGCGTCCGGGGGGCGAATGCGCCCGTCGTTGCGGAGAATGCGCCGTCACGGGACGTGACGCTGACCTTCGCGCAAATTGCACCGCCTCCGGGCAGCATGGTGCTGCGCGGCATCAACCCTAACGGCGGCATCGAGTTTGGCATGCGTAGCGATGAGGTCGTCTCTCATGCGATGCTGAACCTTGAATACACCCCGTCACCGTCGCTGCTGCCGACCCAGTCTCAGCTGAAGGTCTACCTGAACGATGAGCTGATGGACGTACTGCCGGTCACGAAAGAGCAGCTGGGCAAGAAAACCCAGGCTCAGGTGCCGATCAACCCGCTGTTCATCACCGATTTTAACCGTATCCGCCTGGAATTTGTCGGCCACTACCGCGATGTCTGCGAAAACCCGGCCAGCAACACGCTGTGGATGGACGTCGGGCGTAACTCCTCGCTGCAGCTGACCTACCAGTCGCTGGCGCTGAAAAACGATCTCTCCGCGTTCCCGGTTCCGTTCTTTGACCCGCGGGATAACCGTCCGCTCACGCTGCCGATGGTGTTTGCATCGTCCCCGGACGTGACCCAGCAGCTGGCGGCCACTATCGTGGCGTCCTGGTTTGGTTCACGCGCGGGCTGGCGTGGACAGAGCTTCCCGGCGATGTACGACAAACTGCCGGACAGAAACGCCATCGTGTTTGCGACCAACGCGAAACGCCCGGCCTTCCTGCGCGATCACCCGGACGTCAAGGCGCCGACCGTCGAGATGATAAGCCACCCGGAAAACCCGTACGTGAAGCTGCTGGTGGTCTTTGGGCGTGACGATAAGGATCTGGTGCAGGCCGCAAAAGCGATTGCCCAGGGCAATGTCCTTTTCCGCGGCGACAGCGTCGTGGTGGATGAGGTCAAGCCGCTGCTGGCGCGTAAACCTTATGATGCGCCAAACTGGGTACGCACCGATCGTGCAGTTACCTTTGGCGAGCTGAAATCCTATGAAGAGCAGCTGCAGGCAACGGGGCTGGAGCCCGCGCCAATTAGCCTGTCGCTGAATCTGCCGCCGGATCTGTACCTGCTGCGTACCAACGGCATTGATATCAACCTGAACTACCGTTATACCGCGCCGGCCACCAAAGACAGCTCGCGCATGGATATCAGCCTGAACAACCAGTTCCTGCAATCCTTCAGCCTGCAAAGCACGCAGGATACCAACCGTCTGATGCTTCGCCTGCCGGTGCTGCAGGGGCTGCTGGATGGGAAAACGGATGTCTCCATTCCGGCGCTGAAGCTGGGTGCGATAAACCAGCTGCGTTTTGACTTCCAGTACATGAACCCGATGCCGGGCGGCTCGGTTGATAACTGCATCACCTTCCAGCCGGTGCAGAACCACGTCGTGATTGGCGATGAGTCGACCATCGACTTCTCGAAGTACTATCACTTCCTGGCGATGCCGGACCTGCGCGCCTTTGCCAACGCGGGCTTCCCGTTCAGCCGCATGGCCGATCTCTCTGAATCCATTGTCGTGATGCCAAAAGCGCCGAACGAAGAGCAGGTCACGACCCTGCTGGATGCCATGGCGACCGTCGGCGGACAAACCGGATTACCGGCGATTAACGTCACGTTGACGGACGATGGCAGCCAGATTCAGAACAAAGATGCTGACATCATGATAATCGGTACCATCCCGGATAAGCTGAAGGATGACAAACGTATCGATCTGCTGGTGAAAGCGGCCCAGTCATGGGTTAACACGCCGATGCGCCAGACCGAGTTCCCGAGCATTATGCCGGACGTGAACGACCGTCAGGCCAGCGCGCAGACGACGGTAACCTCTCAGGGGGCGATGGCCGCGGTGGTGGGCTTCCAGTCCCCTTACAACGACCAGCGTAGCGTGGTGGCTCTCCTGGCGGACAGCCCGCGCGGGTATGAACTGCTCAATGCGGCCATGAACGACAGCGGTAAACGTGCCGCGATGTTTGGCTCCGTGTCGGTGATCCGTGAGTCCGGCGTCAACAGCCTGCGCGTGGGTGACGTGTACTACGTGGGCCATCTGCCGTGGTTCGAACGCCTGTGGTATGCCCTGGCTAACCATCCGGTTCTGCTCGCTATCCTGGCAGCAATCAGCGTGGTGTTGCTGGCATGGGTGCTGTGGCGTCTGCTGCGCATCATCAGCCGCCGTCGTCTGAACCCGGATGAGTAAGATGTGATGAAAGCCTTTCGCTGGTGTGTATTAGCAGCGGTGATGCTGGTGGCGCTTCCTCTTCGCGCCGCCTGCACCTGGCCTGCCTGGGAGCAGTTTAAAAAGGACTACATCAGCGAGGGCGGGCGCGTCATCGATCCCAGCGACACGCGCAAAATTACGACCTCGGAAGGGCAAAGCTACGCCCTGTTCTTTGCCCTGGCGGCGAACGATCGCAAAGCCTTTGACCAGATGCTGACGTGGACGCGCGATAATCTTGCCAGCGGCGATCTCAACGAGCATCTGCCTGCCTGGCTTTGGGGGCAGAAAGAGAAAGAGACGTGGGCGGTGATCGATACTAACTCCGCCTCTGACGCCGATATCTGGATTGCCTGGTCTCTGCTCGAAGCGGGCCGGCTGTGGAAACATCCCGATTATACCCGCACGGGCCAGGCGCTGCTGAAACGCATTGCCAGCGAAGAGGTGGTGAAAGTGCCGGGGCTTGGCGCAATGCTGCTTCCGGGTAAAGTCGGTTTTGCCGACGAACACGCCTGGCGCTTTAACCCCAGCTATCTTCCTCCGCAGCTGGCGGCTTATTTCACGCGTTTTGGTACCCCGTGGAGCCAGCTGCGTGAAACCAATCTGCGGCTGCTGCTTGAAAGCGCGCCGAAGGGATTCTCGCCGGACTGGGTGCAGTATCAGAAAAACAGTGGCTGGCAGCTACAGCAGGATAAAGCGCTGTTGGGAGGCTATGACGCCATCCGCGTTTATCTCTGGGTAGGCATGATGAGTGATAACGATCCTCAGAAAGCCCGTCTGCTGACCCGCTTCCAGCCGATGGCGGCAAAGACAATAAAACGGAATCTGCCGCCGGAGAAAGTGGATGTGGCGACGGGGAAACGTACCGGCGACGGCCCGGTCGGATTCTCTGCCGCTATGCTGCCGTTTTTACAACAGCGTGACGCTCAGGCGGTTCAGCGCCAGCGCGTTGCGGACCATTTTCCCGATAACGATGCCTATTACAGCTACGTCCTGACTCTCTTTGGGCAGGGATGGGATCAGCATCGTTTTCGCTTCACCGCAAAAGGTGAATTAATACCGGATTGGGGCCAGGAATGCGCAAGTTCACAGTAAATCTACTCACTTTATCGCTTGGCCTGGCGCTTATGCCGTGGGCCCAGGCCGCCAACTCTCCGCAGCAGAAACAGCTGCTGGAGCAGGTCCGGCTGGGCGAATCGACACAGCGTGAGGATTTGGTTCGTCAGTCGCTCTATCGTCTTGAGCTGATTGACCCGAACAACCCTGACGTCATTGCCGCCCGCTTTCGCTACCTGCTGCGCCAGGGCGATAACGCCGGCGCGCAAAAAGAGCTGGATCGCCTGAAGGGGATCGCGCCGGGGTCGAGTGCGTACCAGTCGTCGCGCAGCACGATGATGCTTTCCACGCCGGATGGCCGCCAGCAGCTCCAGCAGGCGCGATTGCTCGCCACCACGGGGCACACGCAGGAGGCCATTGCCGCCTATGACAAGCTGTTTGACGGCAATCCGCCGGGCGGCGACGTGGCGACGGAATACTGGAACGTCGTGGCAAAAGACCCTGCTCGCCGGAATGAGGCCATAAACCAGCTCAAGAAAATCAATGCCAGCAGCCCAGGCAATACGCAGCTGCAGGCAACGCTGTCCCAGCTTTTGTTCCAGAGCGGACGCCGTGATGAAGGCTTTGCGGTATTGCAGGAGATGGCCAAATCGAACAATGGCCGTAACCAGGCGTCTGATATGTGGTATGACCAAATTAAAGGCCAGCCTGCCAGCAGCGCCAGCGTCAGCGCGCTGCAAAAATACCTGAGCGTCTTCAGCGACGGCGACAGCGTCACCGCGGCGCGTGCCCAGCTTGAAGCGCAGCAAAAACAGCTCGCCGATCCGGCGTTCCGTGCGAAAGCGGAAGGGCTGGCGGCGGTGGATGCCGGGCAGGGCAGTAAGGCGGTGGCCGAGCTGCAAAAGGCCGTCAGCGCCAACCATGCCGACAGCGAAGCGGTGGGCGCCCTTGGACAGGCATATTCCCAAAAAGGCGACCGCGCCCGCGCGGTGGCCCAGTTTGAAAAGGCGATTGCCCTCGATCCCCAGAGCGACAACCGGGGTAAATGGGACAGCCTGCTGAAGGTTAACCGCTACTGGCTGCTGATCCAGCAGGGCGATGCCGCGCTGAAGGCCAATAACCCGGCGCAGGCGGAGCGCTACTATCAGCAGGCACGCAGCGTCGACAATACCGACAGCTATGCCGTGCTGGGGCTGGGAGATGCCGCGGCGGCGCGTAAAGATAACGACGCGGCGGAACGCTATTACCGTCAGGCGCTGCGCATGGACAGCGGCAACAGCAATGCGGTTCGCGGCCTGGCCAATATTTACCGCGCGCAGTCGCCGGAGAAGGCTTCACAGTTTATCCAGTCTCTCTCCGCCAGCCAGCGCCGAAGCATAGATGATATTGAACGTAGCCTGACCAACGAGCAGCTTTCCGCCCAGGCAGAACAGCTGGAGAATCAGGGGAAATACGCCCAGGCGGCAGAGATCCAGCGTCGTCGTCTGGCGCTCTCTCCCGGCGACGTGTGGATAACCTATCGTCTCTCGCGCGATCTCTACAGCGCGGGTCAGCGCAGCCAGGCGGATACCCTGATGCGTCAGCTTGCCAGCCAGAAACCGTCCGACCCGGATCAGGTGTATGCCAACGGGCTCTATCTTTCCGGAAACGACCAGGACCGCGCCGCGCTGGCGCATCTGGACACGCTACCGCGCAGCCAGTGGAACGGCAATATTCAGGAGCTTGCCAACCGCCTGCAAAGCAACCAGGTGCTGGAAACCGCCAACCGTCTGCGCGACGGCGGCAAAGAGCAGGACGCAGAGAATCTTCTTCGTCAGCAGCCAACCTCTACCCGCATCGACCTGACGCTGGCGGACTGGGCGCAGCAGCGTGGCGATCTGAACGCGGCGAAAACGACGTACAGCGCCGTTCTGCAGCGTGAGCCGCAGAACGAAGACGCGATCCTCGGCCTGACAGAGATTTACAGCGCGCAGGGTAACAAAGATGCCGCGCGCGCAGAGCTGGCGAAACTGCCCGCCGCGCAAAACGGCCAGCCGCCGTCGCTCAACATGCAGCGCCGAATCGCGATGGCGCAGGCAGGGCTGGGCGATTCCGCTGCCGCCGAGCAGACCTTCAATAAAATCATTCCGCAGGCTAAATCGCAGCCCGGATCCATGGAAAACGCGCTGGTGCTACGTGATGCCGCGCGTTTCCAGGCGCAAAACGGGCAGCCTCAGCAGGCGCTGGACACCTATAAAGATGCGATGGTGTCGTCCGGCATCACGACGACCCGTCCGGCCGACAACGATAGCTTCACCCGTCTGACGCGTAATGATGAGAAGGACGACTGGCTGAAGCGCGGCGTGCGGAGTGATGCCGGTGATTTGTACCGTCAGCAGGACGTAAACGTCACGCTGCAGCACGACTACTGGGGCTCCAGCGGTACGGGCGGCTATTCCGATCTGAAAGCCCATACCACCATGCTGCAGGTCGATGCCCCGCTGTCTGACGGGCGGATGTTCTTCAGAAGCGATCTGGTCAATATGGATGCCGGTTCGTTTGCAACGAAAGACGGTACATACGACCCCAACTGGGGGACCTGCTCCGCGACGCCGTGTAGCGGCAACACCCATCAGTCCGACAACGGCGCGAGCGTTGCCGTTGGCTGGCAGAACAAAACCTGGTCGATGGATATTGGTACCACGCCGATGGGCTTTGACGTCGTCGACGTGGTGGGTGGCATCAGCTACAGCAGCGATCTCGGTCCCATCGGCTATACCGTTAACGCTCATCGTCGGCCCATCTCCAGCTCTCTGCTGGCCTTTGGCGGGCAAAAAGATACCAACACCGGCACCACCTGGGGCGGCGTCCGTGCCACCGGTGGCGGCGTAAGCCTGAGCTACGACAAAGGGGAGGCGAACGGCGTCTGGTCAAGCCTGAACGCGGAAACGCTGACGGGTAAAAATGTGGAAGATAACTGGCGCGTCCGCTGGATGACGGGTTACTACTACAAGCTCATTAATAAAAACAACGAGCGCCTGACGGTGGGCGTCTCCAATATGCTCTGGCATTACGACAAAGACCTGAGTGGTTATACCCTGGGCCAGGGCGGCTATTACAGCCCGCAGGAGTATGTCTCCTTCGCACTGCCGGTGACCTGGCGTAAACGCACGGAAAACTGGTCCTGGGAGCTGGGTGGCTCGGTCTCCTGGTCTCATTCTAAGACGAATGACGAGCTGCGCTACCCGATCCAGAATTTGATCCCGACCGATGAGCCAGACCGCTATACCGACCGGGGCACGATGGAAACCGGCAGCAGTTCCTCAGGTACGGGCTATACCGCGCGGGCCATTATCGAACGCCGCGTAACGTCCAACTGGTTTGTGGGCATGGGCGTGGATATTCAGCAAGCGAAAGACTATACCCCAAGCCATGCGCTGATTTACGTGCGTTACTCTGCCGCAGGCTGGCAGGGCGATATGGACTTACCGCCGCAGCCGCTCACCCCTTACGCGGACTGGTAATCGGATTTTCCTTAATCCATTTGTAAGTCTCTCTTAATAGCGCAGCAATCGGGTATACTCAGGCGCGCCAGGTTTACACCCTGGCGCGCCCTGCGCTTCGAGTTTTTGTGGAGAGTCATTTTGCGTGTCAGCCGTTCCTTAACGATCAAACAGATGGCGATGGTTTCTGCCGTTACCCTGCTGTTTGTCCTGCTCTTCTGCGTAATTTTGCTGTTTCATTCCGTACAGCAGAATCGCTATAACACGGCTTCGCAGTTAGAAAGTATCGCCCGCTCGGTACGCGGCCCGCTTTCCGCCTCTATCCTGAAAGGGGATATTCCCGAAGCGGAAACCATTTTAAAACGCATTCAGCCTGCCGGCGTCGTTAGCCGCGCCGACGTCGTCTTGCCTAACCAGTTTCAGGCGCTGCGGATGAGCTTTATCCCGGAACGCCCCGTCCCGATGATGGTGATGCGCCTTTTTGAACTCCCGGTGCAAATTTCGCTGCCCGTTTATTCACTCGAACGCCCTGCCAATCCGCAGCCGCTGGCCTACCTGGTATTACAGGCGGACTCCTACCGCATGTATAAATTCGTCATGAGCTGGGTTGTTACGTTAGTGACCACTTGCTTACTTATGACGCTAATCCTCAGCGTGGCGCTCACCTGGTGCATCAACCGGCTGATTGTTCATCCGCTGCGCCGTATCGCCCGCGAGCTGAATACCCTTGCGCCGCAGGATCAGATGGGACACCAGCTTGAGCTGCCGCGTCTGCACCATGACGACGAGATCGGCATGCTGGTGCGCAGCTACAACCTCAACCAGCAGCGCATCCAGCGCCAGCAGGATGAGCTGAGCAGTAGCGCCACCCGTTTTCCGGTGTCGGAACTGCCCAATAAAGCGTTCCTGATGGCGATGCTGGAGCAAACCGTAGAGCGCCAGCAAACCACGGCGCTGATGGTCATTGCCTGTGAAACCCTGCAGGACACGGCTGGGGTACTGCAGGAGAGCCAGCGCGAAATGCTGCTGCTCACCCTGGTGGAGAAGATCAAGTCTGTCCTTTCCCCGCGCATGGTGCTGACCCAGGTTAGCGGTTACGACCTGGTGGTGATTGCCAACGGCGTCAAAGAACCCTGGCATGCGATCACGTTAGGTCAGCAAGTACTCACTGTCATTAATGAGCGGCTGCCGGTTCAGGGTATCCAGCTTCGCCCAAGCGCCAGTATCGGGATTGCCATGTTCTATGGCGATCTGACCGCGGAACAGCTTTATCGCCGCGCGTTCTCGGCGGCGTTTACCGCCCGGCGCAAAGGCAAAAATCAGATCCAGTTCTTCGACCCGGAGCAGATGGAAAAGGCACAGCAGCGTCTGACGGAAGAGAGCGACATCCTGACCGCGCTGGATAACCGCCAGTTTGCCCTCTGGCTGCAGCCGCAGGTGGATCTGCGGACGGGAGAGGTGAAAAGCGCCGAGGCGCTGCTGCGCGTGCAGCAGCCGGATGGTTCATGGGCGCTGCCGGAAGGGCTGATTGAGCGCATCGAGTCCTGCGGCCTGATGGTCACCGTCGGCTACTGGGTGCTGGAGGAGTCCTGCCGTCAGCTTGCCGCCTGGCAGGCGCGCGGCGTGACGCTGCCGCTGTCGGTCAACCTGTCTGCCCTGCAGCTTATGCACCCCACCATGGTTTCAGAGATGCTGGAGCTTACCCATCGTTACCGAATCAAGCCTGATACGTTAACCCTGGAAGTGACGGAGAGCCGACGCATTGACGACCCTAATGAGGCGGTGGCGATCCTGAAACCGCTGCGTAACGCCGGGATTCGCATTGCGCTGGACGATTTCGGCATGGGATACGCCGGGCTGCGCCAGCTTCAGCACATGAAAACCCTGCCGGTGGACGTGCTCAAAATTGACAAAGCGTTTGTTGACGGTCTGCCGGGCGACTGCAGCATGGTGCAGGCGATTATCCAGATGGCGCGCAGCCTCAACCTCCATCTTATTGCCGAGGGAATTGAAACCGACGCACAGCGCGCATGGCTGGCAGAGGCGGGCGTGGAGAGCGGGCAAGGCTTCCTTTTTGCCCCCGCAGTTCCTTCGGATGTCTTTGAACAACGATACCTTTCTGGTGCTGACAATAACGCAAAAGTGTAATTTTGTTGCTGGCTTGTGCGAGCCAGCTCAAAGTTCTTAACATTTGTGTTTCAAATTTGAACTGAGTTTATTTCTGTCCTGTTATGTGGGTGTTATTTTAAAGCCGCAGGTTAACCATAACCTTACAAAGCCTGTGGTTTTTCTTCCCAAGGACACCTTATGAAAACCTCACTCTTCAAAAGTCTTTATTTCCAGGTCCTGACAGCCATCGCCATCGGTATTCTGCTGGGGCACTATTACCCTGAACTGGGCGCGCAAATGAAACCGCTTGGCGACGCGTTCGTTAAGCTCATTAAAATGGTCATCGCTCCGGTGATCTTCTGTACCGTCGTGACGGGCATCGCTGGCATGGAAAGCATGAAGGCGGTAGGGCGTACCGGTGCAGTGGCGCTTCTCTATTTTGAAGTGGTCAGTACCCTTGCGCTGATTATCGGTCTGATCATCGTCAACGTGGTGCAGCCAGGCGCGGGGATGAACGTCGACCCGTCGACGCTCGATGCCAAAGCGGTGGCGGTCTATGCCGAGCAGGCGAAGGATCAGGGCGTGGTCGCCTTCCTGCTGGACGTCATTCCGGGTAGCGTCATTGGCGCGTTTGCCAGCGGAAACATCCTCCAGGTGCTGCTGTTCGCCGTGATGTTTGGCTTTGCCCTGCACCGTCTGGGCAGCAAAGGCCAGCTTATCTTTAACGTGATCGAAAGCTTCTCCCAGGTCATTTTCGGCATCATCAATATGATCATGCGCCTGGCGCCCATCGGGGCCTTCGGTGCGATGGCCTTCACCATCGGTAAGTATGGCGTCGGTACGCTGGTGCAGCTGGGCCAGCTGATTATCTGCTTCTATATCACCTGTATTCTTTTCGTGGTGGTGGTGCTGGGCTCCATCGCCCGCGCGACGGGCTTCAGCATCTTCAAATTTATCCGGTACATCCGCGAAGAACTGCTGATTGTTCTGGGCACCTCCTCGTCGGAATCGGCGCTGCCGCGCATGCTCGACAAGATGGAGAAGCTCGGATGCCGTAAATCGGTGGTCGGGCTGGTGATCCCGACGGGCTACTCCTTCAACCTGGACGGCACGTCGATCTACCTGACCATGGCGGCGGTGTTCATCGCGCAGGCGACCAACAGCCATATGGATATTTTCCATCAGATTACCCTGCTGGTGGTGCTGCTGCTCTCCTCTAAAGGTGCGGCAGGCGTAACGGGCAGCGGCTTTATCGTGCTGGCAGCCACCATTTCCGCTGTCGGTCACCTGCCGGTAGCAGGTCTGGCGCTGATTCTCGGTATTGACCGTTTCATGTCAGAGGCGCGCGCGTTAACCAACCTGGTGGGTAACGGCGTGGCGACGGTGGTGGTGGCGAAATGGGTGAAAGAGCTGGATCACAAAAAGCTCGACGATACCCTGAATAATCGTTCAACTGACAGCAAAAATCCTGGCTTATCCTCTTAATCTTGTCACAAATGCCCGTATTCCCTTGTCGGAGTGCGGGCTCCTGCGCATAATAACTGTTCGTACCTGTCATAATTCGACAAGATTTTTTTTGGGTATATTTCACTTCGGACCGTGACGTTTTGCCGAACGCGCGGTCTAATCGACGTGTTTTCATCGTCATCTTTAAGAGTGAAGCGCGTCGCGAGGCACTCTTTTTTAACCAGGAATGTTGATCAGGGGTTCACATGCAGGGCACAAAAATTCGACTCTTAACCGGCGGTTTGCTGATGATGGCAGCAGCCAGTTATGTGCAGGCAGATGCGCTCCAGCCAGACCCGGCCTGGCAACAAGGGACATTAGCGAATGGTTTTCAGTGGCAGGTGTTAGCCACGCCGCAGCGTCCCAGTGACCGTATTGAAATCCGTCTGTCCATCAATACCGGCTCCCTTACGGAGAGCACCCAGCAAACCGGTTTTAGCCACTTTATTCCCCGGCTGGCGCTCACGCAGAGCGGCAGTCTGCAAGCGGTTCAGGTGCGTTCGCTCTGGCAGCAGGCCATCGATCCGAAACGCCCGCTCCCTCCGGCTGTTGTCTCGTACGACTACACCATGTTTAACCTGAGCCTGCCTAATAACCGTAACGACCTGCTTAAAGAAGCGCTGACGTATCTCTCCGATGCCTCTGGCAATCTGGCCATCACGCCGGACACCATCAATTACGCGTTGAGCAACAGCGACATGGTGGCGACCTGGCCTGCGGATACCAAAGAGGCCGCGTGGCGCTACCGCCTGAAAGGCTCCACGCTGCTGGGTCACGATCCGGCTGAGCCATTGAAGCAGCCGGTGGATGCCGGGCAGGTCAAATCGTTCTACCAGAAATGGTACACCCCTGACGCGATGACGCTGATCGTGGTCGGCAATGTGGATAGCCGTGCGGTGGTTGAGCAGATCAACAAAGCGTTTGGCGAGCTGAAAGGCAAGCGTGAAACGCCTGCGCCAGTTCCGACACTCTCTCCGCTGCCCGTTGCGCCTGTCAGCATCATGACTGACACCGTGCGTCAGGACCGGCTCTCCGTCATGTGGGACAACGCCTGGCAGCCCATTCGCGAGTCCGCGGCGCTGCTGCGCTACTGGCGTGCCGACCTGGCGCGTGAGGCGCTGTTCTGGCACGTACAGCAGACCCTGAGCAAAAACAACGTGAAGAATATTGCCCTTGGCTTTGACTGCCGCGTGCTGTTCCAGCGCGCGCAATGTGCCATTAACGTTGAATCCCCGGGCGATAAGCTGAATGGGAATCTGGGCGTGGTTGCGAAAGAGCTGGCAAAAGTGCGTAAAGAGGGCCTCCCTGAAGAGGAGTTCAACGCGCTGGTGGCGCAGAAAAAACTGGAGCTGCAGAAGCTGTTTGCTACGTACGCGCGTGCCGATACCGATATTCTCATCAGCCAGCGTATTCGTTCCCTGCAGAATCAGGTTGTCGATATTGCGCCGGAACAGTACCAGAAGCTTCGTCAGGACTTCCTGAACGGCCTGACCGTGGATATGCTCAACCAGGATTTACGTCAGCAGCTGTCGCAGGATATGGCGTTGATTCTTCTGCAGCCGAAAGGCGAGCCGGAATATGACATGAAGGAACTGCAAAACACCTGGGATTCCATCATGACTTCCGCGCCGCAGCCGGCGACCGCAGCGGATGATCTGCACCCGGACGCGACGGATATTCCGCAAGGGCAGTAATTCCCTCACCCCGGCCCTCTCCCCAAAGGGGAGAGGGTGTTCAAATTCCCCTCTCCCCTATGGGGAGAGGGTTAGGGTGAGGGGTTATACAGGCATCGCCTCGCGCGGAATAATCGCCCCGCGATACTGAATCACGGTGCTGGCCGTGAGGTGCCCACGCCGGGCCGCCGCTTCCGGCGTTCCACCCGTCAGACGAACCGCCAGATAACCCGCGCTGAATGAATCGCCTGCCGCCGTGGTATCAATCACCTTCTCTTTGGCAAGCTTCACCGCCGGAACCTCAACCACCGCGTCACCCGCCACCGCGACCAGGCACGACTCCGCGCCGCGCTTAATCACTACTTCGCTTACGCCTGCCGCCTGCGTGCGTGCAATCACCTCTTCAACCGGCTTCTCTCCCCACAGCGCGTCTTCATCGTCGAGCGTCAGGAAGGCGATGTCGGTGCACTGCAGCATCTGCTGATAGACCTGCTGCGTCTCTTCACGGCTGGCCCACAGGCGCGGGCGGTAGTTATTGTCGAAAATAACCTTACCGCCGTTGGCACGACACGCGCGCAGCAGCGAGAGCAACTTTTCACGGCTGTCAGGGCTGAGGATTGCCAGGCTGATCCCGCTCAGATAGAGATAGTCGAAGGTGGCCAGCTTCTGGCAGATGGCCGCGGCCGCGTCGCTCTCCAGCCAGAACTTTGCCGCAGCTTCGTTACGCCAGTAATAAAACGTGCGTTCACCGGTGCTGTCGGTTTCGATGTAGTAAAGCCCCGGTAGGCGGTTTTCCATACGCTGAATCAGCGACGTTTCAACATGTTCGCTCTGCCAGGCCTCCAGCATTTGCTGGCTGAAGCTGTCCGTGCCCAGGGCGGTAACGTAGCTCACGGTGAGCGCCTCAGGCGCAACCTGACGGGCAATATAAACGGACGTATTTAACGTATCGCCACCGAATCCGCGGCTGACTTCCGCGCCTTTTTGTGACAGCTCAATCATGCATTCGCCAATCACGGCAATTTTTTTGGACATAGTCGTGAACCTGAACAGAAGAATTATCAGCAGTGTGCGCTGAGTGAATTAACCGGTCAACTATATTAAAACAGCGTTCCATTATTTTATTTGAGCCAGCGCGTATTCCCGCGCATTTCTGTCATCTTAATTTCATTTTCGCGGTGAATTGAACATAAAGTTCTCAATTGTCGCGCCGATAATCCTGTGACGAGTCCAGAAAGGCTATCCCAACAACAGGACATCTGAAATGAAGTCAGAGCAGGTTATCCAGCGGCTGAGCACTACGCCTGAGGCAAGTATTGAGAACTTGCAGGAGCATCGCTACTGGCTGCAATGCGAGCGTGCGTACACCTATCAGCCCATCTACCGAACAGACGGTCGACTGATGGCCATTGAAATTTTGACCGTCGTGACGCATCCCTCCAACCCTACCCAGCGCATCGCGCCGGATCGCTATTTTGCCGAAGTTGCCGTTCGCCAGCGTCTGGACGTGCTGGAAGAGCAGCTTCGTATGCTGGCGACGAAGCACGCTTTTTTCGAACAGCACAATATCCTCGCCTCGGTGAACGTCGATGGCCCAACCCTGCTGGCGCTGCGGCAGAACGCGAAACTGCAGGAGCTTATAGCCACCCTGCCGTGGATGCGATTTGAGCTGGTGGAGCACGTCCGTCTGCCGCAGGATTCCTCGTTTGCTTCCATATGCGAGTACGGCCCGCTGTGGCTGGACGACTTTGGCACCGGCATGGCGAACTTCTCCGCCCTGAGCGAAGTACGTTACGACTACATTAAAGTGGCCCGCGATCTGTTCATTATGCTGCGTCAGACCCCGGAAGGGCGGAATCTGTTTACGCTGTTATTACAGCTGATGAACCGCTATTGCCAGGGCGTGATTGTTGAAGGTGTAGAAACGCTGGAAGAGTGGCGCGATGTGCAAAACTCTCCCGCAGCGGCGGCGCAAGGCTATTATCTCTCTCGCCCGGTACCCATGGATCGCCTCGATAACGTGATAACAACCCTCTGATAAGCCCGCTTCCCTTTGTCTGGACTATAGTTTTACAGAACAGGTCATCAGGAAAGGGGATAAAAATGACAAGAACAACCAGGGTGATCTCCTGGACAGCAGGGATTTTCTTGTTGTTGATCGTGGTCGTCGCCATCATCATTGCGACGTTTGACTGGAACCGTCTCAAGCCGACCATCAACCAGAAAGTCTCAACCGAACTGAACCGCCCCTTCGCCATACGCGGCGATTTAGGGGTGGTATGGGAGCGCCAGAAAGAGGAGCCCGGCTGGCGAAGCTGGATCCCCTGGCCACACGTTCATGCCGACGACATCATTCTCGGCAACCCGCCGGATATCCCGGACGTCACCATGATCCACCTGCCGCGCGTCGAGGCCACGCTGGCTCCGCTGGCGCTCTTCACCAAAACCGTCTATCTGCCGTGGATCAAACTTCAGCAGCCGGATGCGCGCCTGATTAGACTCTCAGAAAAAAACAACAACTGGACGTTTAATCTGGCCAGCGACGGCGAAAAAGATCCGAATGCCCAGCCTTCTTCCTGGTCATTCCGTCTCGACAATATTCTCTTCGATCGCGGGCGGATCGCCATCGACGATAAGGTCAGCAAGGCCGACGTGGAGATCCTGGTCGATCCGCTGGGCAAGCCGCTGCCGTTTAGCGAGGTCACGGGCACGAAAGCCAAAGGCGACAAGGCAAGCGTAGGCGATTATGTCTTCGGCCTGACGGCGAAAGGGCGCTACAACGACCAGCCGCTCAGCGGTAAAGGGAAAATCGGCGGCATGCTGGCGCTGCGCAGCGAAGGCTCGCCGTTCCCGGTACAGGCGGACTTCCGTTCCGGTAACACCCGCGTGGCGTTCGTGGGCACGGTTAACGACCCGATGAACATGGGCGGCGTAGACCTGCAGCTGAAATTTGCCGGTGATTCGCTGGGCGAGCTGTATGACCTCACCGGCGTACTGCTGCCGGATACCCCGCCGTTCGAAACGGACGGGCATCTGGTCGCTAAAATCGACACCGAAAAATCGTCCGTTTTTGACTACCGGGATTTTAACGGCCGGATCGGCGACAGCGACATCCACGGCACGCTGACCTACACGACTGGAAAACCGCGCCCGAAACTGGAAGGGGATGTCGAGTCCCGACAGCTGCGGCTGGCCGATCTCGGCCCGCTGATTGGCGTAAATTCGGGCAAAGGCACAAAGTCCAAAGAGGTCAAAAAGGACGTTCAGCCCGCGGGTAAAGTTTTGCCTTACGATCGCTTCGAAACCGACAAATGGAACGTGATGGATGCCGATGTGCGCTTCAAAGGCGGAAAAATTGAGCATGGCAGCACGCTGCCGATCAGCAATCTTTCGACCCATATTCTCCTCAAAAATGCCGATCTGCGCCTGCAGCCGCTGAAGTTCGGCATGGCGGGCGGGACGATTTCCTCCAACATTCACCTGGAAGGCGATAAGAAGCCGATGCAGGGACGGGCGGAGATCCAGGCGCGTCGATTGAAGCTGAAAGAGCTGATGCCGAACGTCGAGCTGATGCAGAAAACCCTCGGTGAAATGAACGGTGATGCCGACATCCGCGGCGTGGGGAACTCGGTAGCGGCGCTGCTGGGCAGCGGCAACGGTAACCTGAAGCTGCTGATGAACGACGGGCTGGTGAGCCGAAACCTGATGGAGATCCTGGGGCTGAACGTGGGCAACTTTGTCATCGGGCAAATCTTCGGTGATGACGAGGTGCGGGTGAACTGTGCGGCGGCCAATCTGGACCTGGTCAACGGCGTGGCGCGTCCGCAGATTTTTGCCTTCGACACGGAAAACGCGGTGATCAACGTGACCGGTACCGCCAGCATGGCCTCGGAGCAGCTGGATTTGACCATCGATCCGGAAAGCAAGGGGATCCGCATCATCACCCTGCGCTCGCCGCTTTACGTGCGCGGCACCTTTAAAAATCCGCAGGCGGGCGTGAAGCCCGGGCCGCTGATTGCGCGCGGCGCGGTGGCTGCGGCCCTTGCAACGCTGGTCACCCCGGCCGCAGCGCTGCTGGCGCTGGTTTCGCCGTCAGAAGGTGAGGCGAACCAGTGCCGGACCATTTTGTCGCAGATGAAGAAGTAAGGTGAGGCCTGTTTTTGCAGGGTGGCGCTGCGCTTACCCGGCCTACATGTGAATCGTAGGCCGGGTAAGTCGTAGGCGCCACCCGGCGTTAGCTTACAGCGCCTGGTGCTTAGTCTCGTGCGTCAGCAGCAGCGCAATCAGCGTCAGCACTGCCATCGCCGCCAGATAAACCCCCACATAGAACAGACCGTAGTTCGCCTGCAGCCAGGTGGCGATATACGGCGCAACGGACGCGCCCAGAATGGACGCGACGTTATAGGAGAACGACGCGCCGGTATAACGTACTTCCGTCGGGAACAGCTCGGGCAGCAGCGCGCCCATCGGGCCGAATGTCAGCCCCATCAGGCTCAGGCCAATCAGCAGATAGGCCATCACCAGCGCCGGGCTGCCTGAACCCAGCAGCGGCGGGAAGACGAACAGGGCAAACAGAACGATCAGCGTGGTGATGGTAATCATGCTCGCGCGGCGACCGAACTTATCGGCCAGCAGGCCCGCAATCGGCACCATTACGCCAAACCCGATCACCGCCATCATCAGCATCCACAGCACTTCGTTACGCGGCAGCCCCAGCCCAACCGGCGCGGCGGCGGTGCTGAACGTCATGGAGTAGACGGTCATGATGTAGAACAGCGTATAGGTTGCCAGCATGATAAACGTGCCCAGCACGGTCACGCGGACGTGTTTGGTCAGCAGCGTACCGAGCGGCACCTTCACCTGCTTGTTTGCCGCGGCCACTTTGGCGAACACCGGCGTTTCATGCAGGGAAACGCGCACATACAGGCCAATCAGCACCAGTACGGCTGAGAAGATAAACGGAATACGCCAGCCCCAGCTCATGAACTGTTCATCCGTCAGCAGCCAGGAGAGCAGCAGGAACGTCCCGTTGGCAAAGAAGAAGCCAATCGGTGCGCCAAGCTGCGGGAAGGAACCATACAGCGCGCGCTTGCGCGCCGGGGCGTTCTCGGTGGCCAGCAGCGCCGCGCCGCCCCATTCACCGCCCAGCCCCAGACCCTGACCAAAACGCGCCAGCGCCAGCAGGACCGGCGCCAGAATGCCGATGGTTTCATAGGTCGGCAGCAGGCCGATGGCGACGGTGGAGATGCCCATCGTCAGCAGCGAGGCCACCAGGGTAACTTTGCGGCCAACGCGATCGCCAAAGTGTCCAAACAGCGCTGAGCCAATCGGACGCGCGACAAACGCAATCGCAAAGGTCGCCAGAGACTGCAGCGTGGCCGCCGTCGGGTCGCCCTGCGGGAAGAAAATATGCGGGAAGACGATGACCGCCGCGGTGGCGTAAATGTAAAAGTCGAAGAACTCAATGGCGGTGCCAATCAGCGAGGCGACGACAACTTTATTGCGCGAATTTACCGGAACGTTTTCCGTTTCTGAGGCGAGTGTGGTGGCGGTTGCTTGCATAATATTTTCTTATTTTTGTCGAACGAAAGGCCATATTACGCACAGCAAAAGCGACATTTCAATCTGTAACAAAGTCGTGGCGTGGTCATAAAAACAACAAAAAGCGGATAATTTTCAGACCAGCCAAAACAAGTCTATGAAATGCTTCACAGATTTTAAATGTTAGTCAATTAAACTGGTTTTCGGTTAAATAAAAGTTACGGACTGGATTTATATGCTGAAATGATGAAGCGGGCTGAAATTTCAGCCCGCGAGCGGGGTTACCGGTGTGTTTTGCCCGGCATTCGTGGGTCGTCTCTGTACTCGGCGGTGGCTATCCACGCCGCGCAGAACAGGGTCAAACGCGCGAAGAAGTAGAAGAACGCCATCAGCCCCAGCACCGAGCCAAAAGCCGCGCCGGAAGGGGATTTCACCAGTGACGGCAGCGTGTAGGTCATCACGATTTTAATCACCTCAAAGCCGATCGCCGCAATCAGCGTGCCGCGGATCAGCGCCTTCTTACGCGGACGATGGCGGGGCAAGCGCCAGAAGATCCAGAAGAACAGCAGGTAGTTGGCGAAGATGGAAATCGCCAGCCCAATGCCGCGCCAGGCGGGCTTCAGCCATTCGATGTAGTCAAGATAGAGCGCGGAGATGATCATCTGCTGCGCCGAGCCCGCCACCGAGGTAATGGAAAGCGTCACGATGAGCGCGACCAGCAGGCCTATCAGCGACACAAAATCGCGGAGATACTTCACCCAAATTTTCTCCTGATCCTGCGGCTTACGCTCCCAGACGTCGCGCGACTGGGCGCGAATGGCCTCGCGCAGGTTGCCCATCCAGTTAACGCCGGAATAAAGGGCGATCAGCAAGCCGACGATGCCGACGGTAGTACGCTGCTGAACGGCGGTATTGATGGTGCTTTTGAGCGTGCCGGCAAGGGTCGGGTCGCTGACGTTATTCAGGATCTTATTGAAGATATCCTGCAGCAGCGTCGGGTGCGACGCGAGTACAAAACCGGCCGCCGCAAACGACACCATCAGGATCGGGATCATCGACAGGAAGGAAAAATAGGTGATGGCCGCACCAAACTGGTTCCCCATGCGGTCATTGAAGCGTTCGGTCGCGCGTATCAGATGCGCAACCATGGGGAACTGCTGAATTCTCGCGGCGATGCCGGTGACGGTCCCCAGCGCTTTGCTGGCGGTGCCTGGCGTTTTGGCCTCCTCAGGCCCGGTTTCCATCTTTTTGACGGGTTCGTACTCTAAATGTTGGGTGGGTCGTTGCGGGTTCTTTTCCGACGTCACGCGTCTTTTCCTTTTCGTTTGGCTGGATGTGTTTTTGAAGTATAGCCTGCGGCTAGTCCACGTAAGCTTTTGTGAGCTCAGTCAGCCACTCCATGAACAGATGTACCCGGCGGGAGAGGTTGCGCCGGTGGGGATAAATCAGGGAAACCGGCATCGGTTCGGCCCGATATTGCGGGAGGATCTCAATGAGTTTCTTCGCGCGCAGTAAATCACGTACCCCCACCCGCGGGACCTGAATAATGCCCAGCCCGGCAAGACAGGCGGCCTGGTAAGTTTCCGTGCTGTTGACGGTCAACACCCCGCCCGTTTTTACCCACTGCGCCGCGCTGCCGTTATAAAACTCAAATCCCTGGGGGCGAGTTCCCAGCATCGCGGCGTAGTGGATCACGGCGTGCGAGCCTAAATCATCCAGCGTTTCCGGGTAGCCAAATCGCGCCAGATAATCCGGACTGGCGCAGTTAATCACCGTCAGCCTGCCCAGCGGGCGTGCAATCAGCCCTGAATCCTTCAGCGTGCCGACGCGGACGACGCAATCAAACCCTTCGCGGATCACGTCCACCAGACGATCGCTGCTGCTGAGTTCCAGTTCAATGCCCGGATACTGCTGCAGAAAAGCGGGCAGTTTGGGTATGACTAAATTTCGAGCAACGGCGACGGGCATATCCACGCGAAGCCGACCGCTGATGCTTGAGGGATCGTGCTGAAACAGTCCGTCGAGCTCATCAAGGTTTGCCAGCAGATCTTTTGCCCGCTCGTAATAGACCATGCCGTCCTGCGTCAGGCTGACGCGGCGCGTGGTGCGGTGCAATAGCTGGGTGCCAAGCCGGTTTTCCAGCGCCTGAATTTGCCGCGACACGCTGCCTTTCGGCAGGGTGAGCGTTTCTGCCGCGCGGGAAAAACTCTCCAGCTCCGCGACGCGGACGAATAGCTGCATTGCGTGAATTTTATCCATAGAGGAAGCTCATTGTTGTTGCTACTGAAACAGTGAAGCGCTTTTGTCCATCTTTATTGATTTTCTATCACCTAATAAGCTCTATCTCAATCTCCATAACAGCCAAAACGAGGTTTATGATGAGCGAACGTATTGCATTAGTGACGGGTGGTAGCCGTGGTTTGGGTAAAAACGCGGCGTTGAAGCTGGCGGCAGACGGCACGGGAATTATCCTGACCTACAACCGTAGCCAGCAGGAAGCGCTGGACGTTGTGCATGAAATTCAGAAAAAAGGCGTCAACGCAGCGGCATTACAGCTTAACGTCGGGGATATCGCGCGTTTTGATGATTTTGCCCGACAGCTTCAGGAAACCCTTAAGACCGTCTGGCAGCGCGACACTTTTGACTATTTATTGAACAATGCCGGAACGGGTTTATATGCGCCCTACGCCGACACGACGGAAGCCCAGTTTGATGAGGCGCTGAACATTCATTTCAAAGGACCGTTCTTCCTGACCCAGCGCCTGCTGCCGCTGCTCAACGACGGAGGACGGATCCTGAACGTCTCCAGCGGGCTGGCCCGCTTTACCCAGCCGGGCTCGGGAACCTACGCGGCCATGAAGGGGGCGATGGAGGTGCTGACGCGTTATCAGGCGAAAGAGCTGGGCGCGCGCGGGATTTCCGTCAACATCATCGCGCCTGGCGCGATTGAAACCGACTTTGGCGGCGGACGCGTGCGCGACAACGCGGAGCTGAACAAGCTGCTGGCCTCGCAGACGGCGCTGGGACGCGTGGGGCTGCCGGACGATATTGGCGATGCCATTGCGGCACTGCTCAGCGATAAGCTGGGCTGGATGAATGCGCAACGTATTGAAGTCTCAGGCGGTATGTTCCTGTAATGCAGGGTCTTAAGGGGAAGGAACCCCCTTAAGGATTTCCTTAATGCGGATGTGTCCAAATACGGACAGATATAAAGAACACCGAGGGATTTGTAACGTCTCCATTCGTTGAGTTTTTTCTTAAATACCCCCTCTGTAGAATCCCCCTTCGTTATTATCAGAGGGAGAAAACCGATGCGAGTAATCATGTTTGACAGGCAGTCACTCTTTATTCACGGAGCGATACACAGTCTTCAGGCGTTAATTCCGGAAATAGATATGACAGGGACCTGTCAGGCAGACGATTTATGGACGCAGGTTTCCGCTTCGCCGTCAGCTATCGTCATGATTGACGGCAATGTTATCCAGGACGACGGGATTGCCCTGCTGGAAGAGATGACGCAACGCTTTCCGGCGATACGCGTAATTTTGGTTTTGGCGAAAAAAGAGGCCAGATGGGTGGAGCAATTGCGCCAGCGAAACGTCATGGCGATTATTCCCCGAAATGCCCGTCCCGAGCGGTTTTCCGCCGTGCTGGATTCGGTATCCCGAGGGATGGTCTGTTTTCCCGGCGAGTGGGTTGAAGAGCCGTCGTCGCCTCAGGCGTTATCATCCCTGAGCGAGCGTCAGCGCGACGTGTTGAAACTGCTGGCAGCGGGGGAGTCAAACAAAGAGATTGGTCGCAATCTCAACATCAGCGCGGCCACGGTAAAAGCGCACCTCGAAGCGCTTTTCCGTCGACTGGACGTGAAAAACAGAACGCAGGCGGCGCTCTACTATAGCCGTGCGACGGCCTGAAAAAGCGCGTTTGGAAGCGAAGGCAGCCCGGCGAAACTGAATATCATCATAACCAGCGCATCATGCTGCTGTTGGGTTAAGGGACGGGCCACGCTTTCCCGCAGCAGCGCCTCACAACGATGAATATCGTCATGCAGCAGTTCTTCTGCCTCGGATGGCGTGACGGGGCCGTGAAATTGCGCCCGATCGCGGATGACGTGGCCATAGCCGATAACCCATAATCCGCTTTCGTCGCGATATTTCTCCAGAGAAAGACCCTGATGTTTTTTTATTAACGTAATGGCGGCAGAAGATATTTTCAGCCCATGACCTTTCATATTCAATTCCTCTTAATAGCGACACTGTAGAGGAAACGACGTTCGAGAAATATCCGCCAAATGGCCGTTGATCAGGAATTATTATTCAGGTATTCATGCTGTAATAAACCAAATAGCCAGTCATTCTGCCAGCGCCCCGCAAGGTAATAACTCTCGCGTAATTCACCTTCCAGACGAAAGCCGGTTTTTTCCAGCAGGCGTCTTGAAGCCACATTTCCCGCGGTGACGGTTGCGGTGAGTCGACGTATCCCGCCCTGATGAAAAGCGTAATCGCAAAGCGCTTTCAGGGATTCAAAGCCGTAACCTTTCCCCTGCGCGGCGGGTGCGAAAAGGAAGCCCACTTCGGCGCAGTCCGCCTCCCGATGAATATACCCGGTCACGCCCAGCGGGGCCTGCGAGGCTGCGTCACGTACGACGAGGCAAAGCCAGTGCGTGCTGCCGGGCACCCAGGGCGTCAGGCGCGCATCAAACGCCTCGCGGATCGCCGCGACGGGGCGGTCTTGCGCCACAAAGCGCATCACGTCGGGATGCTGCTGCAATGCCAGAAAAAAGGGCCAGTCTTGTTCCTGCAGGGGCGAACAGGCCAGGCGAGGGGTAATTAAAACCGGCATTCGGATTCTCCTGAAACATTTTAAATGATTTTAGGGTTGTCACTTTATTTCAACAGAAAGTCAGGTATGGTTAACCGCGTATAAATAAAAAGAAAAAAGGCCGTCACGCGCCCATTTCGGATGTCTTCGCTGTCGCTTAAGGAAAACAATGACTCTCAGCACATCACATCATATTCGCGAACAGTTCGAACACTGTCTGGCGGTCATTCGCCAGGCGTCGGTGGAAATTTTGCTCCTTTTGAATGTACATGCTTCCGAGGGCAAAGATCCACGCTGGTTCCTGGAACAGCTCGACAGCGCGCGATTAGCTTTGGGCGGCTGGGGAGCCGTGGCGAAAAAACTCAACCTGAATGATGCCGAGATGTCGGAATTTACGCTCCAGCTGCGTCTGCTGCAGCAGCGCGTTCCGCAGTATGAAAGCGGACAGGACGTGAGCGAAAACCAGCTGATAGCGGCGATGCGGTTTGTGACCGCGCTGGAACATCTTCGCCTGCAGCAGCCGCTGTTGACCTACAGCACTGACCTGGCGCCGGGAAGCGAGCTTCAGCAGCAGCAGGCGCACAAGCAGGTGCGCGCGATAGAGCTGATGATTAAAGGGCTTATCCAGCAGGCCTGGCCCGATCAGGTCAAGCTGAACAACCATCTTAAGACCCTGTTTAATGCCGATCGCGTCCGGCGCTGGCTGAAGCTTGGCGAGATCAACGATGTGCTGAGCGGCATGATGTTCAGCGAACTGGCGCAGATGCTGGTCGATAAAAAAGAGTTCAGCCGCTATTACGCTTCTTTGTTCAGGGATCCGTCCATGCTGACGCTGCTGGTTGAACCGCGCAAAACGCTGCAAACCTTCCTTGATGACATTCGGCAGATCCGCAACAGCATCACCGTTCAGAAAACGCTAAGCTCGGCGCAAATTCAGCTGCTGGATAACTACTACGCACAGATTGCACGACCCGTTCAACGGGCGTTTGAAGAGGGGAGAACCCGCGTCAATCCCGCCGGATTCATGGCGGTCGATGCCAGCGAACTGCATACCTTCTGGGAAAAGGCGCAGAAAATGGATCGGGTCACCGGTGGAGATCTGTTCGAGGTCCGAGACACCATTGAAAAACCGACCCAGCGCGCGCCGCGCACCCCGGAACAGCGCGAGCAGCTCATCTCCGGCGCGCTGTGGGGGGCGGTTGGCGTGATGGTGATTGCCATCGTGGCGGGGGGATTCTGGCTGGTGACCAGCAGCAAACCGCAGCCTGCAACCGCCCGGGCGGCAGAAGCGGCGGCTCCCCAGGAAATGCGCGAGACGCCTTCCTCGCGCGAAACGCTCACGCGCATGGGCGTAACCTGGGATGAGAATAACTTCCGCTCGGCCGTTAACCGCAACGATACCCGCGTGGTGCAGCTTTTTTTACAGGGGGGAATGGACTGGAAGCTGTCCTGGACCGAGGAGGCGATGTCTGCCGGGCATGATGATGTGCTGGAGCTGATGTTACGCTATCGGCAGAACATGGTAGAAGAGAAGCCGTGTCGTCGTTTTATTAACACGCTTAGCCACGCGATGTCGAACGGCGAGTCGCTGACCTCGGTGCGTAAAGAGTATCTCAAAGCTTTCTGCACCGTGCCAGCCGTGGTGAAACGCCAGCAGCACAATCTCGATATGGCCACACGCCGCGCGCAGTCACAGCCGGATGCCAGCAACAAAAAATGGCAGTCTATCCAGACGGCCATTTATGAGGTGATCCGCTAACATTTTTTCCCTCTCCCCTCTGGGGAGAGGGTTAGGGTGAGGGGACCAGACCGCACCACACTCAAGGTTCCCCATACAACCCAATCAGCCGCCGCACCACGCCGTTGGTCCAGCCGAAGCCGTCCTGCAGCGGATATTCCCCCCCGCCCCCTTCGCGCGGCGTACTGCTGGCGATGTGGTACTTCTCAATCAGCTTGTGATGCTTCTGATAAAAATGGTTCACCGTATGCAGCCAGCTCCAGGCGATTTCATCTCCCAGCGAGTCGTTGCCGTACTGCTTGAACCCCTGGATCGCCATCCACTGCAACGGCGCCCAGCCGTTGGGTTTATCCCACTGCTCGCCGGATTCATACTCGGTCGCCAGAATGCCGCCCGGGGTCAGCAGTCGCGCCTTGACCGCATCAGACAGGCGCTCGGCCTGCTCGTGGGTCGCCATACCCACATACAGCGGCACAATGCTGGCGGCCGAAAACAGCGCCAGCTCTTCGCGTCGCCAGTCGTAATCGCGGTAACAGCCGCTCTCCTCGTCCCACAGGTAGCGGTTCACCGCCGCGCGGCGATCGTTGGCCTTCTGGCGGAACGCCTCTGCCGTTTCTTTATCCCCTTTCGACGCCGAAATGTTGGCGATCGCGCTTTCCAGCTTGAACAGGAAGGCGTTCAGGTCAATAGGGATAAACTGGGTTGTACGGATGCTGGCGAGCCGCGACGGATCGCGTAGCCAGCGGGACGAGTAATCCCAGCCTGACGCCGCACCCGCACGGAGGTCGCGATACACCTCATTCGGCGGACGACCCGAGTGGCGGGCGGTTTCCACATCCTCAATCCACGATTCGTCGCGCGGGGTATCGCGGTCATCCCAGTAGCGGTTGAGCAATGAACCGTCCGGCATGCGCACGGCGCTGCGGTAGGCCTGGTTAAGCAGCAGCGACTCCGCGCCGTCCATCCAGAAGGCGTACTCCATTTTGAGGTGATCCAGATAGCGTTTCGCCCCACGCACGCCGTCCTCCTCGAACAGCTCCACCATCAGCGCAAAGACCGGCGGCTGAGAGCGGCTGAGATAGTAGGTACGGTTGCCGTTGGGAATATGCCCGTAGCGTTCAATCAGCCAGGCGAAGTTATCCGCCATACACTTCAGCAGATCGTTACGTCCGCTCTCCGCCAGCCCCAGCATGGAGAAATAGGAATCCCAGTAGTAGGTCTCGCTGAATCGTCCACCGGGCACGATGTAGGCCTGCGGCAGTGCCAGCAGGGAAGACCAGGGAATATGATCCTGCGGTTCGCGCGTCAGCACCGGCCACAGATTATCAATGTGCTCCTTCAGGGAGAGGCCCGGGTCGGAGACATATTCTGTGCCGTACGTTTCCGGCATCCAGAAGTGGTTGTCCACAAACTGGCGCAGGTCGAAATCCCGGTGGCGTCTGACCTTACGATAGCGGATCAGGATATCCAGCGGATCCATCTTCGGCGCGCAGTCGGGGAAGGTTTTACTGTCCGCAAACAGCCGTGACGACTGCACGTGTTCGAACAGTTCAAGGTAGCGGTCTGCGGGCGTCAACGCATCGGAGGCGGGTAGCCCCTCGATCATTTCGGGTTCCGGCTCCGCCTCAATCATTTCATCCAGTTTCAACTCGCAGGGATCGGTCTCGTAGCGCAGCTCTTCTGCAATCTCGAACTCGATGTTCTCGGTAGCCTGTAGTTTCTGGTTGAACATGGTGATAGGGACCTCCGGTTGTGTGTTCAAAAGACAGGTTTATCCGGGCGTCTTATAAGCGTAGACATTCGCTTCGGTAGATGTGGAGGGATATGTGCGGTAGATCACTCTTTTCGGAGCATTCGTTTTGCAACGATTTATGTATGTTAACAGTAGCCTCTTCAAAAAAGGCTACTGAACAAGAGGCCGGTTCCGCGTATCACAGGCCGTGTTTTAGCCGCTTAGCAATCGGTTCAAATTCCTCGGTGGAATGGCGCTTGAGCGTATCCGGTACGTTATCCTCGATGGCTTTCCAGTAGGCCCACGGCACCGGTTTTTTCCCCAGCTCATAGTCCATGGCGTCCCAGGCATCTTCACGAAAAGCATAGAATGCCCAGTGCGCATGATGCTTGTCGAGGACGGTCAGGACATCATTAAGCCACTGCCTGCACCCCGGCAGCGTTCTAACACAGCCAAACTCTCCCGCGACAACCCGGCTGGCAGGTATACCGTTCTGCTTCGCCCAGTCAAAGGGCGCGCTCATCCATTTCTCTATGGCCGCAGCGTCCCATTTCACCTTTTTACCGCCGAACGTGACCATGCCGGGATAGTCGAACGGCACCTTGCGGCGCGCATTTGGCGCGCTGGTGAAATCATAGGGCTCGTACATGTGGAAGCTGTACAGCACCCGCTTATCCGCAAGCGCGGATGGCCAGCCGGAAAAACCGCGCGCGGAGGCGTACCAGCCGCCATCGACCATAATCGGCGTGGTGGCATCGACCTCGCGGATGGCGGCAATAATCTGATTGTAGAGTGCGGGGAGGTTACGCGGCGTGTCTTGCTGCTGCTGATACCAGGCTTTTAACACCTCAGGCGACGCCTGCTCGCTTATATTGCCTCGTTTTTCAGGTGCGGGTTCATTGATGAGATTCCAGGCGGCGATGCCCGGTTCGTCCTTCAGGGCCTGGGCCAAATCACGCCAGAACCGAGCCGCTTCCTGCCAGTATTTTTTGTCCTGCCAGATGCGGTCATCAAACTGGTTATTGTTATTTTGCGCCCAGCGCATGCCCGGTAGAGAAAGGGGGGCAATGACGACCTTTAGCCCGGCCGCGTGTGCTTTTCTGATGGCGTCTTTGAGCGTCGCGAGGTCTGTGGCCTCGAGCCCGCGGTAGCCGTCGGCGTTACCGAGAAGAAAATCTCTCCCGGCAGGTTTCCATTTGTCATAAGACAGGCGAACCCACGTCGCGCCATAGCCGCGCAGCGCGTCGTAGTATTCCTGCGTAGGCGGCAGGCGGTTAAAGCTGTTTCCACCGTGCTGAGGGGTATCCCAGAAGGCCATTTGGTCAAACGAAGAGGCGGAAAAGCAAAAAAGAAGCAGGGTCAACCCAATAAGCGCTTTCATCTTAATTCCTTTTTAGCGTGCTGATGGTTTTGTATTCACTGGGATGATGATGCTTTGCCTTTTAATTATCGAGCCATAAAAAAAACTGGCCCGCGAAGGCCAGTTTTTTATGAGGTGCTTTCCTGCGAGAAGCCCTTAACGCATGGTCACGAACTCTTCCGCCGCCGTTGGGTGGATGGCCACCGTGTTGTCGAAGTCTTTCTTTGTTGCGCCCATCTTCAGGGCCACGGCGAAGCCCTGCAGGATCTCGTCCATGCCGAAGCCGATGCCGTGGATACCGACAATCTTCTCGTCCGGGCCCACGCAGACCAGCTTCATGCGGCACGGCTGACGGTGAGAGGTGACGGCGGTGTACATCGCGGTGAAGGCCGATTTATACACTTTCACCTGGTCGTCGCCATACTGCTCGCGCGCCTGCGGCTCGGTTAATCCGACGGTGCCGATGGGCGGGTGGCTGAAGACCACGGTCGGGATGTTGCTGTAGTCCAGATGCTCGTCAGGCTTGTTGTTAAACAGGCGTTCAGAGAGACGACGACCCGCCGCAACCGCCACCGGAGTCAGCTCAACCGCGCCGGTGTTATCGCCGACGGCATAAATGCCCGGTACGCTGGTATTCTGGAATTTATCGACGACGATGTAGCCTTTTTCGTCGGTTTTCACGCCGGTGACGGCCAGGTTGAAGTTGTCGTTCGCCGGCTCACGGCCAATCGCCCAGATCAGGCAATCAACGGTCTGGCTGCGGCCATCCTCCAGCTCGAGCGTGAGGCTGCCGTCCGCATTTTTCACCACCGCTTTTGGCACGGCGTGGGTGTGCAGGGTCGGGCCTTCGGCGTTCATCACTTCAACCAGGGTGTCGACAATCAGCGGGTCAAAGCTGCGCAGCGGCGCGTGTTTACGCACGAACAGGTGCGCTTCTGCGCCCAGGCCGTTAATCACGCCCGCCAGCTCAACCGCGATGTAGCCCGCGCCAACAACGGCAACGCGCTTAGGCAGAGCAGGCAGCTCGAAGAAGCCGTCGGAGTCGATGCCGTATTCCGCGCCCGGGATGTTCGGGTGGCTCGGACGGCCGCCGGTGGCGATCAGGATATGATCGGCGGTGATCGTCTCGCCGTTCACTTCGATCGTTTTCGCATCAACGAAGCGGGCGAAACCGTGGATAACGTCGACGTTGTTCTTGCCCAGCACGTTGTCGTAGGAGGTATGAATGCGGTCGATGTAGGCGGTACGGCTGGCGATCAGCTTGTCCCAGTCAAAGTGATTAAGGGTGGTGTCAAAGCCGTAGTCCGGGCCATACATATGGATCGCTTCGCGGATTTGCGCCGCATGCCACATCACTTTCTTCGGTACACAACCCACGTTCACGCAGGTGCCGCCCAGCGCTTTGGCTTCAATCAGCGCGCACTTCTGGCCGTACATGGCCGCGCGGTTGATGGAGGCGATGCCGCCGCTGCCGCCGCCGATTGCGATGTAGTCATAATGCTTAGTCATAGCTTTTATCCTTAATCGTGAATTGCCGCGATTGTATACCTGAAATCAATAGTTTCCACCGATGGCTGTGATTACTCCGGCACGATCCAACTGACGGTAGCGTGGCCCGTACCGGCCGGCACCAGCGTTTTGTGCAGCCACGGCAGCACGTTGTTCATCTGCGCTTCGAGCTTCCACGGTGGGTTAATGACGATCATGCCCGAGGCGGTCATGCCGCGCTGGTCGCTGTCCGGACGTACCGCCAGTTCGATCTGCAGAATTTTGCGGATGCCGGTGGCTTCCAGGTCTTTGATCATGCGCTTGATTTGCGCGCGCAGCACCACCGGATACCACAGGGCGTACGTTCCGGTGGCGAAGCGTTTATAGCCTTCGTGAATACCGGTCACCACCGCCTGATAGTCGGTTTTAATTTCGTAAGGCGGGTCGATCAGCACCAGGCCGCGTCGGGAAACCGGCGGCAGCTTGGCTTTCAGCTGCTGGTAGCCGTCGGCTTTTTCCACGCGGGCGCGGCTGTCTTTCTGGAATTCAGAACGCAGCAGCGGAAAGTCGCTCGGGTGCAGCTCGGTCAGCTGGATGCTGTCCTGCTCGCGCAGCAGCTGGCGGGCAATCAGCGGCGAGCCCGGGTAATAACGCAGCTGGCCGTTGCGGTTGAAGTGGTTCACCACGCCGATGTACGGCTCCAGCTCGGCAGGCAGGTCGTCCTGCTGCCAGATGCGGGCAATCCCTTCCAGATATTCACCGGTACGCTCGGCATGCTCGCCGCTCAGCTGATAACGGCCCGCGCCCGCGTGGGTGTCCAGATAGAGAAACGGCTTCTCTTTCTCTTTGAGCGATTCGATGATCAGGCTCTGAACGGTGTGTTTGAGGACGTCGGCGTGGTTGCCTGCGTGGAAGCTGTGGCGATAACTGAGCATGGGTAATGATTTTCCGCTGGATTGACGATTTGCCACAGTTTACAGCAGAACGGCGCAGATTACCCGTAGGCCCGGTAAGCGTCGCGCCGCCGGGCGCTTTTCGACAACGTCCGGCATTGAAATCCTCTACACTTAACCCCATTCTAGATCCCATATGCACAGCGCCGGATGCGCGCTTCATTCACCTATTTCAACAGGACAGCGCTTATGACCAATCCATTACTGACGCCTTTTTCGTTGCCGCCGTTTTCTAAAATCCTCACCGAGCATGTGGTTCCAGCCGTGACGCAATCGCTGGACAACTGCCGCGCGGCGGTAGAAAGCGTGGTAGCGCAGGGCGCGCCGTACACCTGGGAAAATCTGTGTCAGCCGCTGGCCGAAGTGGACGACGTGCTGGGGCGTATCTTCTCCCCGGTAAGCCACCTGAACTCGGTAAAAAACAGCCCGGAGCTGCGCGAAGCCTACGAACAGACCCTGCCGCTGCTTTCGGAGTACAGCACCTGGGTCGGCCAGCACGAAGGGCTCTACAAAGCCTACCGCGACCTGCGCGACGGCGACCATTATGCCGAGCTGAATACGGCGCAGAAAAAATCGGTCGATAACGCCCTGCGTGATTTCGAGCTGTCCGGTATTGGTCTGCCAAAAGAGAAGCAGACCCGCTACGGTGAAATCGCCGCGCGCCTGTCCGAGCTGGGCAACCAGTACAGCAACAACGTGCTCGACGCCACCATGGGCTGGACGAAGCTGATTACCGACGAAGCGGAGCTGGCAGGTATGCCGGAAAGCGCGCTGGCGGCGGCAAAAGCCCAGGCCGAGGCGAAAGAGCAGGAGGGCTTCCTGTTAACGCTGGATATCCCGAGCTATCTGCCGGTGATGACCTACTGCGACAACCAGGCCCTGCGCGAAGAGATGTACCGCGCCTACAGCACCCGCGCCTCCGATCAGGGGCCGAATGCCGGTAAGTGGGATAACAGCCCGGTAATGGCGGAAATCCTCGCCCTGCGCCACGAGCTGGCCCAGCTGCTGGGCTTTGAAAACTATGCCGACAAATCCCTCGCCACCAAAATGGCGGAAAACCCGCAGCAGGTTCTCGACTTCCTGACCGATCTGGCGAAACGCGCCCGTCCGCAGGGTGAGAAAGAGCTGGCACAGCTGCGCGCCTTTGCGAAAGCGGAATTCGGCGTGGACGAGCTGCAGCCGTGGGACATTGCCTACTACAGTGAAAAACAGAAGCAGCATCTCTACAGCATCAGCGACGAGCAGCTGCGCCCGTACTTCCCGGAAAACAAAGCCGTTAACGGCCTGTTTGAAGTGGTGAAGCGCATCTACGGCATCACCGCGAAAGAACGTACCGATATCGACGTCTGGCATCCGGACGTGCGCTTCTTCGAGCTGTATGACGAGAAAAACGAGCTGCGCGGCAGCTTCTACCTCGATCTCTACGCGCGTGAGAACAAGCGCGGCGGGGCGTGGATGGACGACTGCGTGGGCCAGATGCGTAAAGCCGACGGTTCCCTGCAGAAGCCGGTCGCTTACCTGACCTGTAACTTCAACCGTCCGGTAAACGGCAAACCTGCGCTGTTCACCCACGACGAAGTGATTACCCTGTTCCACGAGTTCGGTCACGGCCTGCACCACATGCTGACCCGCATCGAAACTGCAGGCGTGGCGGGCATCAGCGGCGTGCCGTGGGATGCGGTCGAGCTGCCAAGCCAGTTTATGGAAAACTGGTGCTGGGAGCCGGACGCGCTGGCGTTTATCTCCGGCCACTATGAGACCGGCGAACCCCTGCCGAAGGAACTGCTGGATAAAATGCTGGCGGCGAAGAACTACCAGGCGGCGATGTTCATCCTGCGTCAGCTGGAGTTCGGCCTGTTCGACTTCCGCCTGCACGCCGAGTTCAGCCCGGAGCAGGGGGCGAAAATCCTTGAAACCCTGGCCGAAATTAAAAAGCAGGTTGCCGTGATCCCTGGACCAACCTGGGGCCGCTTCCCGCACGCGTTCAGCCACATCTTCGCGGGCGGCTACGCGGCGGGTTACTACAGCTACCTGTGGGCCGACGTGCTGGCGGCAGATGCCTTCTCCCGCTTCGAAGAAGAGGGGATCTTCAACCGCGAAACCGGCCAGTCGTTCCTCGACAACATCCTGACCCGCGGGGGTTCCGAAGAGCCTATGGTGCTGTTCAAACGCTTCCGCGGTCGCGAACCTCAGCTGGATGCGATGCTTGAGCATTACGGGATCAAAGGCTGATTGTTACGTGAAGATCTGCTTAGTGGATGAAACAGGCGCCGGAGACGGCGCCTTATCCGTTCTGGCCGCCCGCTGGGGGCTGGAGCATGATGATGAAAACCTGATGGCGCTGGTGATGACGCCAGCGCATCTGGAACTACGCAAGCGCGACGAGCCGAAGCTCGGCGGTATTTTCGTCGATTTTGTCGGCGGCGCCATGGCGCACCGACGCAAGTTCGGCGGCGGTCGCGGCGAGGCGGTGGCCAAAGCGGTGGGCATCAAAGGGAGCTATCTCCCGGACGTGGTCGACGCCACGGCGGGACTGGGGCGCGATGCGTTTGTGCTGGCATCGGTCGGCTGTCGCGTGCGGATGCTGGAGCGTAATCCGGTGGTGGCGGCCCTGCTCGACGACGGTCTGAGCCGTGGTTACGCGGACCCGGAGATCGGATCGTGGCTGCAGGAGCGATTGCAGCTGATCCACGCCTCCAGCCTGACGGCGCTAACCGATATCACCCCGCGCCCGCAGGTGGTCTATCTCGACCCGATGTTCCCGCATAAGCAGAAAAGCGCGCTGGTGAAGAAAGAGATGCGGGTGTTTCAGTCGCTGGTGGGGCCGGATTTGGACGCGGATGGCCTGCTGGAGCCGGCTCGTCAGCTGGCGACGAAGCGGGTGGTGGTAAAGCGCCCGGACTATGCGCCGCCGCTGGCGGACGTGGCGACCACTAACGCGGTGACCACCAAAGGGCACCGGTTTGATATCTACTCCGGCACGCCGGAATAGAAAAAGCCGGGTGGCGGCTTCGCCTTACCCGGCCTACATTTCGTGCCGCTTGTAGGCCCGGTAAGCGTTAGCGCCACCGGGCTTTTTTGCACTTACTCGTCTTCTTCGTCACGCAGCGGAACAATCAGCATATCCACGTGAACGGTGTTGATCAGCTGACGTGCGGAAGACATCAGCTTGCTCCAGAAGTCCTGATGGTGACCGCACACCACCAGGTCCATGTCGTATTTCTTGATCGCATCAACCAGCACCTGGCCGAGGTCGCCGCTGCCGCTCAGCGTTTCGGTAATCGGATAGCCCGCGTTGGTGGACAGCTCGCTCAGGGCGTGGTGCGTCTCTTCGGAGATACGCTTCTGCATATCGCCCAGATTGACGTCGATCAGACCGGTATAGAGGTCGGAGTAATTCACATCAACGTGAATCAGGGAAACTTTCGCGTTGTAGGGACGTGCCATGGATACCGCTTTATCAACCAGCACTTTGCTCTCCGGAGAGAGGTCTACCGCGATGAGAATGTGTTTGTAAGCCATAGTGTTACTCCTTCCTTAAGTTATCGATGACTAAATGAGAATGCCGTCGTCTGATACTTTCATTACGGCCCAGTTAAACATATTTTTCAAGCTTTGGTGTTGATAACGATTAACCTTGTGGCAAAAAAATTAACGGATCTCCTACACTATTAAATGAGCCGTTCGGATATTAAAACGCGAACCGGATCGACTTTTGGTCATTCTTTCACTGAACTGTCTGTCAGGGCATTGGGGTGCGGTTGCTCAGAAGCCTTGCTTCGTGGGCGGACGCCGGGGAGGATGTATGATTAGCACCGTCGCATTGTTTTGGGCGTTATGCGTGGTTTGCATAGTGAATATGGCGCGCTACTTCTCATCGTTACGCGCGCTGTTAGTAGTACTTCGTGGTTGCGATCCGTTGCTTTATCAGTATGTGGACGGTGGAGGGTTCTTCACCTCGCATGGACAGCCCAGCAAACAGATGCGTCTGGTGGGATACATCTACTACCAGCGCTACCGCGATCATCATGACGAAGAATTTATCCGTCGCTGCGAGCGCCTGCGTCGTCAGTTCATTTTGACCAGCGCCCTGTGCGGGCTGGTCGTGGTCAGTATGATTGCATTGATGATTTGGCACTGAGCATAACAGCCATAAAAAAGCGGGTCAGTTTCCTGACCCGCTTTTTTGTCGCCTTCAACCGATTAAATCAGCTTCAGCGAAATCCAGTACAAACCGCCAGACAGCAGGATAGAGGCCGGAAGGGTGAATACCCAGGCCATCAGAATGTTGGTTACGGTTTTGCGCTGCAGGCCGCCACCGTCAACAATCATGGTACCCGCCACGGACGAAGAAAGTACGTGGGTGGTTGAGACAGGCATACCGGTGTAGCTCGCCAGACCGATAGACACTGCCGCCGTCATCTGCGCGGACATACCCTGCGCATAGGTCATGCCTTTCTTACCGATCTTCTCGCCGATGGTGGTCGCCACGCGGCGCCAGCCAATCATCGTACCGATACCGAGCGCCAGCGCGACGGCCATGATGATCCAGATAGGCGCGTACTCAATGGTGTTGAGCATATCGCCTTTCAGTTTCTTCAGGAGACGCTGGTCGTCAGCATTCACGTCAGGCAGCTTCGCCACTTTATCCGTTACATCAGAGATGCACAGCATAATGCGACGCAGCTGACCACGCTGCTCAACGGTCAGTTTGTCATAGCTTTCGATATTGCCCAGCATGCCTTTCGCACGTTCCAGCGCGTTGATCGCGTTTGCCGGATGGCAGTGGAACTCGCCAGGGGCTGTCGCGGCACCGGCTTCCGGAGACGGGATCAGCTGGTCAACGCCGGTCGCTTTTTTCAGCAGATCAGGATGCTGCTGGAAATAGGTTTCAACGTTGTTGACCGCATCGCGGGTACGGGTGATTTCGTAGCCGGAGGCATTCATGTTGACCACGAAGCCTGCCGGAGCAACGCCGATCAGTACCAGCATCACCAGACCAATGCCTTTCTGACCATCGTTCGCGCCGTGTGAGAACGCCACGCCGATAGCGGAAATGATCAGGGCAATACGCGTCCAGAATGGCGGCTTTTTCTTGCCGTCTTTCTTTTCACGCTCTGCTGGCGTCAGGTGAATACGGGAGCGTTTTTTGGTATTGCTCCAGTAACGACGCAGGATGAAGATCAGTCCGCCGGCCACCACCAGACCCACGATAGGGGAGACGATGAGAGAGGCAAAAATCCCCAGTACTTTCGGGATGTTTAACGCATCAACAACCGACGTACCGGTCATCAGGGCGTTGGTTAACCCGATACCGATAATCGCGCCGATGAGGGTGTGAGAACTGGATGCAGGCAGGCCGAAATACCAGGTACCGAGGTTCCAGATAATTGCAGCAAGCAGCATTGAGAACACCATAGCGAGGCCATGGCCAGAACTTACGTTAAGCAGCAGATCCGTTGGCAGCATATGCACAATGGCATACGCAACGCTCAGTCCGCCCAGGAGGACACCAAAAAAGTTAAATACCGCCGCCATAACAACCGCAAGCTGCGATCGCATTGCGCGAGTGTAGATAACCGTCGCTACTGCGTTTGCAGTGTCGTGGAAGCCGTTGATCGCTTCGTAAAACAGTACAAAAACCAGAGCAAGCAATAATAAAAGCCCGGTATGTAAATCCAGGCCGGCAAACAAATGTAGCATAGGACGTTACGCCATTTTGAGGACATGAACGCGGCGCATTATCCAGGACAAATGCACGGCGGGCAAAGTGAAATATAGACTTTTTTTGACATACCACCTGAATTGAGAAAAGTGCCCGAAAGGATATTCTTTAAATTTCAATGGAATGGCTTTGTAATATCTTTTTACGCTGGTGTGACCACAGAGGAAACTTTACAATCCGCGGCAGTTAACAAAGAGGGTTTTGACGTGGAAAGGTTTGATGCCGTAGTAATTGGCGCCGGTGCGGCGGGTATGTTTTGTGCGGCGATGGCCGGACAGGCGGGTCGTCGCGTGCTGCTGCTGGATAACGGTAAAAAGCCAGGCCGTAAGATCCTCATGTCCGGCGGCGGGCGCTGCAACTTTACTAATCTGTATGTTGAACCCGCGGCCTATTTGAGCCAGAACCGTCATTTTTGTAAATCTGCGCTGGCGCGTTACACCCAGTGGGACTTCATCGACCTGGTGGGTAAACACGGCATCGCGTGGCATGAAAAGACGCTGGGTCAGCTGTTCTGCGACGACTCCGCGCAGCAGATTGTCGATATGCTGGTGGCCGAGTGCGAGAAGGGCGGCGTGGTGATGCGTCTGCGCACGGAGGTGCTGGAGGTTGCCCGCGACGAAAAGGGCTACACGCTGCAGCTGAATGGTGAAACCGTCAGCGCCGATAAACTGGTGATCGCCAGCGGCGGCCTCTCTATGCCGGGTCTGGGCGCTTCCCCATTCGGCTACAAGATTGCCGAGCAGTTTGGCCTGAAGGTCTTGCCTACGCGTGCTGGCCTGGTGCCGTTCACGCTGCATAAACCACTTCTGGAACAGCTTCAGACGCTTTCTGGCGTCTCCGTTCCCTCCGTCATTACGGCCGAAGACGGGACGGTGTTCCGCGAAAGCCTGCTCTTTACCCATCGCGGCCTCTCCGGCCCGGCGGTACTGCAAATTTCCAGCTACTGGCAGCCCGGGGAGTTTGTTACGGTCAACCTGCTTCCTGACTGCGATCTGGATGCTTTCCTCAACGAGCAGCGCGCGGCGCACCCGAATCAGAGCCTGAAAAATACGCTGGCGATGCAGCTGCCAAAACGTCTGGTGGAATGTTTGCAGGCCCTGGGGCAAATCCCGGACGTGTCGCTCAAGCAGCTGAACAGCCGCGAGCAGGAGGGGCTGGTGGAGACGCTGACAAACTGGCCCGTGCAGCCAAACGGCACCGAAGGCTACCGCACCGCAGAAGTGACGCTGGGCGGGGTCGACACCAATGAACTCTCTTCCCGCACTATGGAAGCGCGCAACGTGCCGGGGCTCTATTTTATCGGCGAAGTGATGGATGTGACCGGCTGGCTTGGCGGGTACAACTTCCAGTGGGCATGGGCAAGTGCCTGGGCGTGTGCTCAGGCGCTGGCAGATGTCCGAGGACAATAAAGTTGTACACAAAGCACTAAAGTTGTAACCATTCTCAAAAAACGACGCTAATGTTGTATACTTACTGAATGTGTGGTTATAGGGTTGGAGACTATAAAATGCACATATAGGTACGTATCAATGTCGTTTTTAGGGTACGATCATGGCTAGGGGTAGGCGTCTCAAATCCTATTTGGATTATGAAAATGCGCTAGGTGACGGCATAGGAGTGGGCTATGGCCAAAGTTATCAGCCCTGGCTTAGAGCTCAGGACGTTAAATCCCGTGGAAACCGTTCGATAGTCTTTGGCCTTAAGACGTTTCGAAACCATCATCTCCTTTCTTCTGTCGAAAGTAACTTTTTCTATCTGGCTGAGTTTAATGACTCGGTGATTGATATCCGGGAACAATTCCCACTCTTTCCTCTCCGGCTTACCCAACAAATAGCAAATCATCTACATTTTCAACATCCTATGGTGAGGGGAGTAAGAGGAGTACCTGTCGAAGTTCTGAATGTTATGACAACCGATTTTTTACTGACCTTGAGAACTCCTGAAGGCGGACTTCGATACAAAGCTATAGCAGTAAAACATAACGAGAGCATACCTGAACGCGAAGCCCAAAAACTTGAAATAGAGAGGATGTTTTGGCAGTTGATTGATGTTGAGTTTCAAATTTATGTTGGCTCGGAACTCAATAACGTCGTCGGTAAAAACATTTGCTGGGCTACTTCTGTATTAAGAGATGGTTCTGAATTTTATGATAAATATCCTCTTGATAAAATCCTATGGAAGCTTAAACCAGATGTTTATCCCATAGTAGGACTACGTGCAATGATTTCATCAATCTTTGGGGTAGATGCACAAGAAGCGATGATGTTATTGCAGGCAATGATTGGATTAAAAATGATAAATGTTGATTTATCATATCCAATACTCGAAACCGGTCTGATAAAGATAATTTCCAATGACCACTATATAGGACTGAACGCAAATGGATATTATTAGGAATTCAGTCTGGCTCTCTCAAGGCACTGATTTGCTTGCAGAGGGACTTTACCGTGTTTTGGATTTTGACAGAAAGGTCGATTTGTTAATTTTGTTTAAAATAAAATCAGAAAGAACGGGTAAGCCAATCCCTTTCTCATTTTCAATGTTTAAATATTATATTGAATCAAATAGCATAACTTGTAAAGATTATATATATCCTTCATATATGTTAGTAGATGAGAAAGAATTAACAGATAAAGACAGAGGAAGGCGAGATGAAAATTACAATATCATTAAAGATCTTGTAGATGACAGAATGTTTCTGTTCGACTATGCATTACATAAAAAGTCGCACCTTTTAATGGATTACTCAAGAAATAAAAAAATATCACAATATACTATCAGAACGCTTCTGGCGTTGTATTGGCGACATGGGCAGGATATTTATGCATTGCTACCCGCATTCTCGAACTGTGGCGCCGCTGGGAAAAGTAGAATCAAACATGAAATTAAACTTGGGAATTCCAAAAAAAACAGAGCATTACCTAATGAACGATCACGTGTTTTCATTCTTAATGAAAGAGATATAAATAATATTAGAAAATCTCTCATTACGTATCATTATAAAGTTAACGGAGATACGATAAAGAAAACATTAGAGAGACATATTGATTTGTATTTTAGGGATGAAATTAAAACAGCAAACCTAGAAAATAGAGCTCCATATGTTCCTTCTTTAAAACAATTTTCATACTGGAATAAAAAACTCTTCACTAAAGATTTCTCGATAAATAAGAAGAACACGAAAAAAGAAATAGACCTCAAAATGCGGGCGCTTTTAGGTAGTGTGGCTAATACAACTGTTTTGCCGGGTGATGTTTTCGAAATAGACTCAACTGTCGCTGATGTACATCTTATTTCGAGTTTAAACAGACGAAAAGTCATTGGGCGTCCTACTATTTATACAGTGGTGGATCGTGCAACAAGAATGATTGTTGGCCTTCATGTTTCTTTATACCATGCTTCATGGCGAGCCGCCCGACAAGCGTTAGCAAATTGCTTTATGCCAAAAAAAGAATATTGTAGATTATTTGGAATCTCTATTACTGATGATGATTGGCCTTGTTCTCACATTCCATTAACATTGATGTGTGACAACGGGGAGATGATTGGTCTTAAACCTCAGGAAGAGATGACCCCCCTGACAAAACTTGAGTTTGCGCCAGTCGGTAGAGGCGACAGAAAAAGCATTGTTGAACGCTGTTTCGGCATTCTGAATGATGAGGTTATTCATAGGCTTATTGGAACAACACGAAGGGGAAAGATTGTTAAAGGAGAGCCAACACCGCAATCCAGGGCTTGTTTAACGATTCAGGAGGTCACGTCTTTACTGATTCGGGAGATACTTGCACATAATCAGAGAACGTATGAGGAACTGGCTTATATCAATCCCTTACTGATTGAAAATGATCTCGTAATATCACCAAAAAATAGTTGGATGATAAGCTTAAAGCACGGGAGATTCAGCGCAAGAGCCGTTGGGGCCGACGAAGTGATCGCACGATTGTTAATCCCTGTGAACGCTAACATTACCGCCGGTGGGATTCAGTACAATAATCTTTTTTATGAATGTGATCCTGAAATTGCATCAGGTGTCAGAGTATTTGGAAGAACCACTTGTGAAGCAAGAATAGATGACAATTGCGTAGATTATATATATGTAAGATTTGACAAAAATAGCATTTTCAAAAAACATTACCTACTTAAGAAAAGAGATGTATTTAAAGGGAAAGCTCATCTTGATACAGATGTAATGGCTGATTGGGTAGATACTCAAAAAGAAATTAATTTATTTACTCTGGATTCGCTCAGCAATATCAATAATAAAGATGAATTTAACAGGAAAGGTAACGAAAGATTAAATGAAATATACGAATCTCGCCGGGTACATGGTAAAGATATTAAAAAGAACAGGAAAAATGAACTTGATTCATTAGGGCGAACTCATGTTGCTAATGGAAGATCTGAACCCCTACTTCCTTCATCCAGTAATGTTCTGCTTTTGCCTGGCCGGGAGGAGAAACAAAGATGGTTAAAAGGTAAGAAGAAGACTGAGGACGCAGAATAATGAATCTTATACGGCGCGTTTCAGCGATATATAAAGAACAGGAGTTACCTGAGTATCGTGGCAATCCCTTAATTGAAGCACTTCCTGAAGCGCTTACGGAAGATGAAGTACTTCTGGAAATGAGTTATTTCCCCGAAATTGACGAAAAAATCCGCTGGACTGCCCCGGCGAATGTTAGAGAGCAGTATGTCGAACGTATAAAGAAATTCCGTTGCCCTCAAACCAATCTTATCCAGGCTTATAAGATGATCTTACGGGCACTTAGGGAAAGCTATGCAGCTCGTAATCCTTTAAAAAGCGGAACAATTCAATATCTTCATTACTATGGAAATGAGCGTCCTGATATTGAGCCAGAAAGTGGATATTTTAAATCCCAGGCTGAAACTATTACGATAGTTGGAATGAGTGGTTCTGGAAAAACTACCATGATTGAGCAAGTCATAGATCATTTCCCTCAGATTATAGAACACAGCAGCTATAAAGGAGTTTTTCCCGGCTTCAGTAAGCAAATTGTATGGGTAAAGATTAATTGTCCATACAATTCAAGTGTGAGAGACCTTTGTGAAGAGATTTTACAAAAATTAGATGATGCAATTGGTATTGAACGAACTACACCTGAGATTAGAAATGGTGCTCTGGCTCGCCAGATTGCACAAAGAATTAAATCATCATTTTTGGGTATCCTTGTTATTGATGAAATGCAGAGGCTTAAATTTTCAAGAACCGGGGGTGAGAGTAAGTTGATTGATTTTTTACATGAAATTGTAGATTCCATGGGGGTATCTATGGTTTTTTGTGGAAATCATCCTTTTGACGAGACGCTGACAAAGAAAATGAGAATTGCCAGGCGGGCAGAGTCTGGTGGTTACATGAAAATTAAGAATGTTAGATACGATTCACAAGACTGGCAATCGTTTATTCATTATTTATGGCCATTACAATGGACAAATGTTGAAACTCCATTAAATGATGAGTTAAACGAAAAATTATTCATTTTATCTAAAGGCAATATTGGATTGGCTCAGATGATTTATCGGGGGGCACAATTAAAGGTTATCGGTAGCGGCAATGAAATCATCACTGGCGCAGTCTTGTCGGCCTCTGTACCGGTACTCGTGAGTCATACGGAGGAATATAAGGATACTCCACTCCCGGGGGCCGCGACTGAAGATGAGGAAGCTAAATGGCTCTCTGCATCTAATGAGGGTGATGCTTCGGCTAAAATCATGGCAGAGAAGTCCCTAAAGTCTTTGATCCCTGGGGATATAGACAGGCCACAGCACAAGGAATTCGTAGGAAAAATAGACGAGGTTTTGCGCAATTTCGACGAGAAAATACTGTCTCTTGACCACGATCTTGTTATCAACAGAACAGCTGAAAAGAAAAATACCTACGATGCTCTTCAGCGTTGCGGGCTTATAAATATAGATCCACTTAATAAATTGTAATGAGGTAACAGTTCGTAACGGTCAAAGAGAGGTGTGGGAAATGAGAATGTTGCCTGTTTTGCCTGATGAATCCTTGTTCAGCCGGTTTTGTCGGACAACTACCGTGTACGGTATGTCCCTATCTTCTCTGTTAACGATCATTTTCAACAAACCTGATATGAACGTCCATCCAATTCTCAATTCAGGATTAAAGGCTATTTCTCTTCATACATCCGAAAGTGCAGATCAGCTCTGGCATGAACAGACTTTACTCCCTCTTTTTGCCTGGGCACTACCAATCAGTCGTAATGAAATTATGGATTTCAACACGACCCCTGCCAGGCTTAATCGATTGTGCCGCCTTAGTAATTTTTCACTAGGGCAGCGCACACTATTGAAGTTTTGCCCGGTTTGCGCTCGTGAAGATACTTTTCATTATGGTGTTACTTATTGGCATCTGGCGCATCAGCTTCATGGGGTTACAACCTGCCATCGGCATCCGGTAGCGCTTGAAAGCATCCATGTCCCTTCTTCACCGCACATACGTATTGGACTGATGCCTCCTGTTTCGTATACAGAACAACTTAGCAATGAGATAGACTTCGATTTTGCTAAGTTTTGTTATGAGTCCCTAAATATAATCAGAAGAAAAGATATTACACACCCCAATTACATGGATGTACTTAAAAAGTTGAATTTATTATCATTGGATGGAAATTTAAAGAAAAATGTATTCTACGCACATGTTTATGCTAAGTGCCAGTTATTTGGGGAGGGTTCATCGGGACTTATACCAACATCCCTAACTGATTATCATTACTGGGAGCCTATACTCAAAGACAAATGTTGTCAGCATCCCACAAAGCATCTTTTGCTTTGTTATTGTTTGTTAAATACTTGCTGGCCAACGTATGCAGGAAGTCGTACTAATAAAAAGAAAGAAATCTTTAAAAGTCATAAGAAATACAGTTTTCATATAGTTGAAAATAATACTAGTGTTAGCAACCTTGGGAAGGAATTTAGTCGCAGCAGATGTTACATTAAAACACTTATTTATAAAAAATACCTGAGGGCGTTTAAGCGAAACACAAAAATTAATATATTCACTGAATTGCTTATCAAGTCTATGGCTGTAAGGGGGTTTAGTCTGGCATCCATAGCTGAGAAAAACTCATTATCGGAAGGAGCTGTATCCTCTGTAATTTCATCTTGTTACGGTTTATGCTCATGGCGTAAAAAATGTAAAAAAGATTCTTTAAGACGGCGTCATAAGCAGAAAATATTAAGATTTATACATAATCAATCCGTTTCTATAACACGAAAGTTAGTCAAAGAAAGTTGTTATGCAAGTTTCTATTGGCTAAATAAACATGAATGTGACTGGCTTAATTCCTGTCTTCCTAAAACAATACGATGCTATAAAAATAAAAGAGTAGACTGGAGCGAGAGAGATATTATCTCATCATCATTAATAAATGATGTTTTATCTCAGGGGCAGTACTCGATGTCACTTACAAGTCTAGATGCTTTACTGGGAGGGCATGGCTGGCTTTTGAAATACAGAGATAAACTACCAATGACAATGATACTTCTCAGAAAAATGGAACTAATTAAATAAGAGGGAGTTATATGGTTTACGAAAATGAATTGTGGCACAGTTTTCTTCTGCGTTCACAGATAATGTATAACTTATCCAATTGCAGGAACATAATATCAAAGCATGGCGCACTAAGGTACGATGCCTTTCCTCGTTTCGAACTGATTGATATGTACAAATTGCATAGCTTGCAGGATATATATGACATTCTTGCCACTAGAAATGGTTATATACTAACTTCCAATATAGTGTCGTTATCTTCTGGTGTTTACGGGTATTTTAACGCTGTTGAAGATGCCTGTCGGAAAAATTTTCACATAACTAATTCATATCCATTGGTAAACATCTCAAACATTCGTTACTGTCACAAATGTATTGTTGAAGATATACACTCTAAAGGCATTGGTTATCTGCGTCATAGATGGTTGTTTGAATCTAAATGTGCAGTTCATAGTACCAGTTTATATGAGGTTTGTTTTGATAACTATTTGAATGCAGTGAAAGGACTTAGTGACTTAATTATAAGTGGAATAAATCCTCATGGTTATTGTTCCCTTGTGGTTGACGTTTCAAACCCTTTCAAAAATCCAGTGTATATATTACCATGTGCACGTAATAAAATTTTAAAATGGATTTCGGACAATAAAAATATGCTGATTTACTTTCTCTTTGATCTCTTCAAATGTAAGTCGCATTCAAGTTTATCTAAGGTTATCGAAGTCAAGATAATGCATGATAGATATATTTCTGCGGTGTTCAAGATGTTAAGTGAAGTTAATTTTTGTAATTTCAAATCATTTATTTATGATATTTTTGAGGACGTAAGTTATGCCTCTATCGGACTTGATGATTATTCTGTTAATGTGCATTTTCTCAGGCTAAGGGCTGCAGATTGTAAATTTTGCCAGTTGAATGGTAAATATTTTTGCTCACTTTACAATGTAAAACTTCTTCGCTAATTTCACTTCATTTATAAAATACTAAGAAAGCTAGTTAGATAAGGTTTTATATTTTGACTGGGGCAGGAATAAATTATCACTCATAGAGTTTCCCTGGGGGTTACCACCTGTGTATGATGCCGGTTAGCAACAACGTCTAAAAGACCTGCGATCACGTGGGTCCCTCTCCAGCAAAGGGGCAAGGGGTGCTATATAACGGTGTACTGCTTACCCAATACGGCCTTGTATTTGAAAGATGCCGCATCTTGGCAGGATTCGTATTACAGCCTATAGTCTGTTAATGAGCATTACAGCCTATATGCTGTAAATCCCTGCATTATGCTTGTTAACTCGTCGATACGGAAGGTCACTTATGAACACTCAATACGCTTTGAAGACTTTGAATCAGTTACGTCCTGTTTTAATCGGCTTTCGCAAAGCCAATGGACTGACGCAAAAAGATGTTTCTGAACGTTTGGGTATAACACAGCAAACTTATGCCCGACTAGAGGCCAACCCTGCAAGTGCGGGTTTTGAGCGTTTGTTTAGGGTGTTCAGCGTCCTTGGAGTGGAGATCGTACTTTCATCCAGGGAACCATTGTCAGATGCAAAGCCCGAATACGGAGCTATGCACAATTATTCTTCACTTCCAGCCAGGCGGGAGAAATGGTGACGCCTGGCGCTTCCCGGTCTAATTTTTCTTCAACAAGATTAACCCCTTAGCGGCCTGAAGTATCAGGTTGCGATAGAGCCTTTCATTTCTTCTGTTATGTTAAATACACCATTTTGAGCTATTTCGCTCGGCCTTAAATTATCTCTTCATTCTTCAGTGAAAATTTTATGTCGATCACATTATCGATGAATTTAGGAAATAATCCGTAAATGAAAATCTATCTTCTTTTAAATTCATCAGTGTCAGTAGCAAATATTACGCATAAAAGAATGGTTATTATTATCATTTAAATTATAAAGCTCATGAGTCAATTCCAAAAAATATAATAAGCATTGAAATCATTACCCGTGATTCTGGAGTTTTAACTTTGCCATGTAACCAACCACAAGTTAGTTTCCGGTGTTTTGAGGGGCAGTAAAGTTCTGAAAGCGCGACCAGATCATAATCCCGAAATGTCGTTAAGATATTCTGAATAACGGTTATCCCTGCTTGTTGGCAGGCATTTGAAAATATATTTTGTATTCAGGTTGCAGCAAAACGCTTTCTTACACACAGGACTTCATATGCGGCTCAGAAAATTAAAACTGAAAAACTTCAGAGGCTACAGAAACTCTACTGAAATCATTATTGATGAAAGCATGACGGGTATTGTCGGTCGTAATGACTTTGGGAAATCAACGCTTCTGGAAGCGCTGGCTATTTTTTTTGAAACAGAAGGAATGAAGGCTGACAAGAATGACATGAACTGTTTCAGCCTAAGAGAAGGGGACGGCCGTTTTGAAATAGCCTGTGAATTTGATGACCTGCCCGATTTTATCATGATCGACGACAGGGTGCAGACCACGCTCGCCTCAGAACATCTGCTGAATGAGGACGGCAATTTTGAAATCGTCAAAACGTTTAAAGCAACGACCTCAGGAAAACCGGAGCAGACCTGCATCCGCTGCATCCACCCGGATGAGGAGCCCCTGAGAAATTTACTGGGCATGAAAATTTCTGAGCTCAAGGCGGTGGGAAAAGAAGTTGAAAAAAATGTGGCGGATAAACGCACTGCATCGTTATGGCGTCAGGCCATCAGGGAAGCCGCAGCCCCCTATACCTGTTCGGAAATTATGCTGGATGTCGATAAAGAGTTCGGAACCGACACAAAATCATTATGGGGTAAGATCCTCGATTTGCTGCCCACGTATGCGATTTTCAAAGCCGACAGGGAAAGCAGCGACGGGGATTCCGAAGCTAAAAACCCCTTACAGCAGGCCGTAAAAGACGCTCAGGCTGCGCTGCAGGACAAAATTACAGCGCTGGAAAATGAGATTCAGGACAGCGTCCTGGATCTCGCACAGAGAACGCTGGATAAATTACGTGAAATGGCCCCCGAACTCGCCAGTGAACTGACTCCACGATTTAAGGAGAAACCCAAGTGGACCTTCAATTTCACCCTGGACGGGGAAAATGGCATCCCCATCAATAAGCGCGGCAGCGGGATAAGGAGGCTTATCCTGTTGAATTTTTTTCGGGCTGAGGCTGAAAAGAATGTCGCGGGGACGCCCAGAAATGTGATTTATGCCATAGAGGAGCCTGAAACGTCACAGCATCCGAACTATCAGATGATGCTGATGAAAGCGTTACTGGCACTGGCAGGCCAGCCGCACCGTCAGATTATCGTCACCACCCATGTCCCGGCGCTGGCCGGATTAATCCCTGTCGAAGGCGTACGTTATGTTACCCGAAATGAGGCGGGTGAACCCGTAGTAAAAATGCCGGATGACGCAGTGCTGAAGGAAGCCACTGAAAGCCTGGGGGTGCTGCCAGAGACCGGTATGGAAAGGGCGCAGGGGATTGTTCTGGTAGAGGGAAAGTCGGATGTTACTTTCCTGAGGCATGCGGCCAGTTCATTAAAACAGTCAGGTGCGCTGCCAGCCTCTCTGGAGGACGTGAAAATAGTGCCAGTCCTCATAGGAGGGTGTGGTAGCGTCAAACACTGGGTTACATTGAATCTGGCCAAAGATCTGGGGCTTCCCTGGTGCGTATTTCTGGACTCCGATATTGGGGGAGACCCTGCACAGGTTCTGTCCATCCAGAAGCGTAAAAAAGAAGTAGAGGAGGCCGGTAAGGTATTTTTCGCTACGCGCAAACGTGAGATAGAAAACTATCTGTGCCCGGATCTTATCGAGGAAATTACTGGTGTAGCCGTCACGTTTACGGACACCTGTGACGCTAAAAAAATAATCGGCCGGGCTGTGGGAATGAAACCCGATAATGTACTAGATAAATTCTGGCCTCAGATGACATCAGAAAGAATCATCTCAAGATCAACCTATCATGACGGAACGCAGGAGAGAAGCGAGCTGGTTGAGATCCTGAGCGACATTGTATCCATGACGAGATAATGTATTAAATAAGCATCTCAGGTGCATATATTCCGGTCCTCAACAAAGGACCGGAGTACAGAGTAGTAAAAACCCGAAATTAATCGGGTTTGAATTATATAAAGATTAACCGACTCCCGCGCCCAGGAACGATGTAAAATCACGCTTGTCGTGACATTTCTACAATGTTTACTTTTGACTATCAAGCCATTTATTCATCTGCTCAATTTCACCTTTTTGAGCTTTAATGATGTCCTGCGCGAGCTTTCTCATTTTCGGATCTTTTCCGTATTTGAGCTCGGTCTCAGCCATTGCTATTGCCCCTTCATGGTGCGCTACCATGCCTTTCGCAAAAGCCTTGTCGGGATCGGACTCATTTACGGCAGCCATCATTTTGTCATGCATGTCTTTCATGCCAGCCATATATTCCTGTGACGAAGCCGAGGTAGACATATCAGTCATTTTCATTTCTGAATGTTCTGCTGAAATCGCTGGCAGGGATAACATTAATACTGCAAATAAAGTGTTTCTGGCTTTCATAAAAAATATCCTTTTAGCGTTGATGCCCGTTAACTGTAGCAGAATCTGATAAAAATGCCCCCTGTAGGGGGCAAAGATGTTGCCATATATCCGGTTACGGAAAAATCTATCAAGGAAATAAGGACAGCACAGATACTTCCCTCGCCGTCAGCCTGCACTGAGCATGCGACGATGCGCTTCGGCCATGGCCTGATGTGGGCCAGACTGACCGTTATTCATAAATTCATGGGCAACTGCAGCTCTTTCATGCTCATTCATTGCCGCTAATGACTTCGACGGCCCGGTAGGGGAAACGGTCTGACTTCCCATCATCCTCTGATGACTTTCCACCATTTTCTGGTGCGCATCCGCCGACCCGTTCGTCATGGTTTCATGAGCAATAATGGCCTGTTCATGCTGGTCCATACCGGCCATACGAGGTGCAGTCCCCTGGATCCCGACAGGAGCCGCAGCAGACTGCATCTGGTGAGCAGGTGCCTGTGCATTGTTGACCCGCTCATGGATATTCACGGTTTCAGTGGCCCAGGCCGAAGAAATTAAGCCAAAGCCCAGCAAGGATGCTAATACGATATTGTTCATGATAACTCTCCATTTCTTAATTAGTGATGTCCGGGGGAGTACAACCGGTGTTTTCAGTTCCATAACTGAAACAGGTTCGGAAGTGTTTATTTCTCCGGGAGGGGACTGGATATTCATTTCCTGGCGTCCACTGACGCCGGATATTGATAAAGCAATCCAGCCTTCCTGATAAGTTGCACTAATTATATCGAATGGCTTCTGTTTGCTGCATGACAGGCTAATGACATCTTTGTCATTTAAATCTTTATTCCCAGCACTGGGTGTCCGGAATCATTTTCTCCAGTCTGGGCACGGATAAGATAAAACGCGTTGAGTGTACGTCCGATTCCACCTGCACTCTTCCGTGATGTGCTTCCACGATTGACTTCACAATCGCAAGGCCGATGCCGCTGCCTTCTCCTTTTCGTTGTCTGGACGGATCCACCCGATAAAAACGGTCAAACAACCTTGATAAATGCTCTTCAGGGATTGGTTTCCCCGGATTTTCAATCACAAGGTCAAAAAAGCTCTCCTGCTCTCTTATTGAGACGGTGATTGCCTGTCCCTCCGGGGTATAACGCAGGGCATTGGATAACAGATTATTGATCGCCCTTCTGAACATTTGTGGATCTCCCTCAACCAGGCAGGGCATCCCGTTAAATTTGAGCGTGATATTGCGTTCTTCGGCCCAGGCTTCGAAAAACTCGAAGACTTTCATGACTTCCGCTCTGAGGTCAAACATGACCCTGTCAGGTATCAGCTGATTATTATCTGCCTGTGCCAGGAACAGCATATCGCTGACCATTTTGGTCATCCGGTTATACTCTTCAAGACTGGAATAGAGGACATCCTCAAGTTCCCTCTGTGTTCGATCCTGACTCAGTGCGATTTCAGTCTGCGTCACCAGATTGGTGATGGGCGTTCTGATCTCATGCGCGATATCGGCAGAGAAATTGGCCTGGCGGGTAAAGACATCCTCAATCTTTCCAATCATATGATTGAACGAGATAACCAGTTGCTCCAGCTCAATGGGAACGCGTGTCGGTTCCAGTCGCGCATCAAGATTCTCGGAGGTGATGTTTTTAATGGCATTGCTGACATTACGAAGGGGCAGGTGCCCCTGACGGACAGCGATTCGAATGATCAGAACAATCAACAGGCTTATCACGACGGCAATCGCAATCAGGTTCTTTTTCAGCGCATCGAGGTAATGGAGATGGAAATTAATGGATAGGCCAGTCAGCATGACATAGTTCTGCTGTTTGCCCTGAAATATCGCCTGACCAGAGGAGGCGATAATCCTGTATGTTTCCATCTTCATTTCGGACCCGGTATCCATCGGTCCCGCAGGATCCTCCACCGTCCAGAGAAAGACATCCCGTGCGCGGCTGTGCTCGCTAAAATCTGCTGAATTCACTGCCGGGCGTAGTGCCGCCCCCTGAGCTGAGCTAAAGAGCACTTCCCCCCTGGGATTGAGGAGCAAAAGGGCAACGTTGCGGTAGCTGGCAATTGATTCCTTTATTTTGCTTATTTTTTTATCATCCGGATCCACCGGGGACTGCAGTATACGGTTCAGTGTGGTGCTGATTTGTTGAAGATCGCTGACATCCTGCTCGGCAAAATGATTTTCAACAGAATGCAGCATAAACCAGGTGAATGCGATAAAAGCCAGTATCGTGGACAGGCTGATAAAAAAGGTCAGCCGCAGAGCGAGTGAGAAAGGGCGTCTGGAAGGTTTGCTATGCATCCGGGACCTCCAGCATGTAGCCCACGCCCCGGACTGTCTGGATCAGCTTTGTCTCGTAATCGTTGTCTATTTTAGCGCGGAGTCGCTTTACTGCGACATCGATCGCATTAGTGTCGCTGTCAAAATTCATGTCCCAGACCTGAGAGGCAATCAGGGAGCGGGGAAGAACCTCTCCCTGATGGCGAATGAAGAATTCCAGCAGGCTGAACTCTTTACTGGTGAGCACAATGCGGTTTCCGGCGCGACTGACTTTTCTGGATACGAGATCAATCGAGAGGTCAGCCACCTTAAACTGGCTTTCCGTGATCATCGTGTTTCCCCGCCTCAGAAGGGTTCTCACCCGGGCGAGCAGTTCGGCAAACGCAAAGGGTTTAACCAGATAATCGTCCGCACCCAGTTCCAGTCCTTTGACCCTATGTTCGATCGTGCCGAGGGCTGTCAGCAGTAAGACCGGCATACCCTTTCCGGCAGTGCGCAGCATGCGGATGATATCCCAGCCGTTCACATCAGGTAGCATGATATCCAGAATGACTAAATCATACTCGGCTGTCATGGCGAGATGATATCCGGTAAGACCATTATCAGCGTGATCCACTACGAACCCTGCCTCTGTAAGCCCTTTGCTGAGATATTCACCTGTTTTAATTTCGTCTTCGACGATCAATATTTTCATCTTGCTCCCCGGCTGGCTGCTAATGTCATTCTATTGCGCCCACGATCGTTATCAACGGATTACAGCAAAAATGACAACATTGTCATTATCCTGTCACCCGGCAAACAGAGAGCGTTAGGTAAAGTACCCCTATCAATACTCTGGACTTCATTTGAACCATTTACCAGGTCTGCCTGGACGAGAAGCGTTATGTTCAAATTAAAATTACTCAGCATTAGCACGATATTCATCCTGGCAGGCTGCGTGTCGCTTGCGCCTGAATATCAGCGGCCCGCAGCACCGGTACCCCAGCAGTTTTCACTGTCCCATAACAGCCTGACGCCAGCGGTAAATGGCTATCAGGATACGGGCTGGCGTAACTTTTTTGTCGATCCCCAGGTTACCCGGTTGATCGGTGAAGCTCTGACTAATAACCGTGATTTGAGAATGGCTGCCCTGAAGGTTGAAGAGGCCCGAGCCCAGTTCAACGTCACGGATGCAGATCGTTATCCCCAGCTGAATGCCTCATCCGGGATAACATACAGCGGTGGTCTGAAAGGTGACAAGCCGACCACACAGGAGTACGACGCGAGACTGGAGCTCAGCTATGAGCTCGATTTTTTCGGCAAACTTAAGAACATGAGTGATGCTGATCGCCAGAACTACTTTGCCAGCGAAGAAGCCCGTCGGGCCGTACACATCCTGCTGGTATCCAACGTTTCACAAAGCTATTTCAGCCAGCAACTGGCGTACGAACAACTTCGTATTGCGCGGGAAACGCTGAAAAATTATCAACAGTCCTATGCTTTCGTTGAGCAGCAGCTCGTGACCGGGAGTACGAACGTTCTGGCACTTGAACAGGCGCGAGGACAAATCGAAAGTACCCGCGCCGAAATAGCCAAACGAGAAGGCGATCTGGCTCAGGCAAACAATGCCCTGCAACTGGTGCTGGGAACGTACCGCGCACTTCCGTCAGAAAAAGGGATGAAAGGCGGGGAGATAGCCCCAGTAAAATTGCCACCAAATCTGTCTTCACAAATTTTGCTGCAGCGACCGGATATTATGGAAGCGGAATATCAGCTGAAAGCGGCTGATGCCAATATTGGCGCAGCGCGAGCGGCCTTTTTCCCCTCAATTACCCTGACCAGTGGTCTTTCCGCAAGCAGTACGGAGCTGTCCAGCCTGTTTACGTCAGGAAGTGGAATGTGGAATTTTATCCCTAAAATTGAAATTCCTATATTTAATGCTGGCAGGAATAAAGCCAATCTGAAGCTGGCTGAAATTCGCCAGCAACAGTCGGTGGTTAATTACGAACAAAAAATTCAGTCAGCCTTTAAGGATGTTTCCGACACGCTTGCGCTGCGCGACAGCCTTAGCCAGCAACTTGAGTCACAGCAGCGTTATCTTGATTCACTTCAGATAACTCTCCAGCGTGCCAGAGGATTGTATGCAAGTGGTGCTGTCAGTTACATCGAAGTGCTGGATGCAGAACGTTCCCTCTTCGCTACCCAGCAAACCATTCTCGATCTTACCTATTCCCGGCAGGTTAACGAAATTAATCTGTTTACCGCGCTGGGTGGCGGTTGGGTAGAGTAAATTTATTTAATTAATCAGGAAATTAAAATGCGTAATTCACTTAAAGCCGTTTTATTTGGTGCCTTCTCTGTCATGTTTTCTGCCGGTCTTCATGCTGAAACACATCAGCATGGCGATATGAATACTGCCAGTGATGCTTCGGTACAGCAAGTTATCAAGGGCACCGGTGTCGTTAAAGACATTGATATGAATACTAAGAAAATCACCATTTCGCATGAAGCAATTCCAGCGGTGGGCTGGCCTGCAATGACCATGCGCTTTACTTTTGTTAATGCAGACGATGCTATTAATGCCCTGAAAACAGGCAACCATGTCGATTTCTCGTTTATTCAGCAGGGCAATATCTCCTTACTCAAAAGCATTAACGTGACGCAGTCCTGATTGGCTGTCCGGAGCGATTACATCCTGTGCGCCTGTACATTCACATAGGTATATGTGTGAGTTAACCGTCAGGCGCATATGCCAGGTGTTTTGATTTTTTAGCGGAAAATTGTATGGCTTCTTTAAAGATAAAATATGCTGCAATAATTATCAGCAGCCTCATAGCAGGGGGGCTGATATCGGTTACTGCCTGGCAGTATGTAAACTCAGCACAAAAGACAGAAAAAACAGAACAAAAGGCACCGGAACGAAAGGTGCTTTTCTGGTATGACCCAATGAAACCGGATACCAAATTTGATAAACCCGGAAAATCGCCCTTTATGGATATGGACCTGGTGCCAAAATATGCTGATGACAGTGGCGATAAAAGCAGTGGCGGGATCCGTATCGACCCAACCCAGGTTCAGAATCTGGGATTAAAAACGCAAAAAGTCACGCGAGGAATGCTGAATTATTCTCAGACAATCCCGGCTAATGTCAGCTATAACGAGTATCAGTTTGTTATTGTGCAGGCGCGTTCTGACGGGTTTGTCGAAAAAGTCTACCCCATGACGATTGGCGATCATGTGAAGAAGGGGACGCCACTTATCGATATTACCATTCCGGACTGGGTGGAAGCACAGAGTGAATTCCTTCTGTTATCCAGCACCGGTGGTACTTCCACGCAAATTAAAGGCGTTCTGGAACGGCTTCGCCTGGCAGGTATGCCGGAAGAGGATATTCAGAGACTGCGTTCTACCCGGAGCATTCAGACCCGTTTTACCATTAAAGCACCTATTGATGGTGTCATTACTGCATTTGACCTGCGCACCGGCATGAATATTTCGAAAGATAAGGTGGTGGCTCAGATTCAGGGAATGGACCCGGTCTGGATCAGCGCTGCAGTGCCAGAATCTATCGCCTATCTGCTGAAAGATACGTCGCAGTTTGAAATTTCGGTACCGGCTTATCCGGATAAAACATTCCATGTCGAAAAATGGAATATTCTTCCCAGCGTGGATCAGACAACCCGTACGCTTCAGGTCCGTCTCCAGGTTTCTAATAAGGATGAGTTTCTCAAGCCGGGCATGAATGCCTATCTGAAACTGAATACCAGAAGCCAGGAGATGCTGCTGATACCAAGCCAGGCCGTTATCGATACCGGCAAAGAACAGCGCGTGATTACTGTTGATGATGAAGGCAAGTTTGTGCCGAAACAGATCCACGTTCTGCATGAGTCACAGCAACAGTCCGGCATCGGCTCCGGCCTGAATGAAGGCGATACCGTGGTGGTCAGTGGCCTGTTCCTCATTGACTCTGAAGCCAATATTACGGGCGCACTGGAACGTATGCGCCACCCTGAAAAAACAGAAAGCAGTATGCCAGCAATGTCTGACCAGCCTGTAAATATGCATTCAGGGCACTGAGGAGACGACGATGATTGAATGGATTATCCGGCGCTCTGTCGCCAACCGTTTCCTGGTCATGATGGGGGCCCTGTTTCTCAGCATCTGGGGCACATGGACGATTATTAACACGCCTGTCGATGCCTTGCCTGACCTGTCAGATGTGCAGGTCATTATCAAAACCAGCTATCCCGGCCAGGCCCCGCAGATTGTAGAAAACCAGGTCACCTATCCACTTACCACCACCATGCTGTCCGTGCCTGGCGCAAAAACCGTGCGTGGTTTTTCACAGTTCGGTGATTCGTATGTGTATGTCATTTTTGAAGACGGCACCGATCTGTACTGGGCCCGTTCCCGCGTGCTGGAGTACCTGAACCAGGTACAGGGAAAACTGCCCGCCGGTGTGAGTTCTGAAATCGGTCCGGACGCCACGGGGGTGGGCTGGATATTTGAATATGCCCTTGTCGATCGCAGCGGAAAACACGACCTTTCAGAACTGCGTTCTCTGCAGGACTGGTTCCTGAAATTTGAGCTGAAAACCATCCCGAACGTGGCTGAGGTCGCTTCGGTTGGCGGCGTGGTGAAACAGTACCAGATTCAGGTCAATCCGGTAAAATTGTCTCAGTATGGTATCAGCCTGCCCGAAGTGAAACAGGCCCTTGAATCGTCTAACCAGGAGGCCGGTGGCTCATCCGTTGAAATGGCCGAAGCTGAGTATATGGTCCGTGCCAGCGGTTATCTTCAGAGCATTGATGATTTTAATAACATCGTCCTGAAAACAGGCGAGAACGGCGTGCCGGTTTATCTGCGGGATGTTGCCCGCGTGCAGACCGGGCCTGAAATGCGGCGTGGTATTGCCGAGCTGAACGGCCAGGGCGAAGTCGCTGGCGGCGTGGTGATCCTGCGGTCGGGTAAAAATGCACGCGACGTTATCACGGCAGTGAGGGATAAACTTGAGACGCTGAAGGCCAGCCTGCCGGAAGGCGTTGAAATCGTGACCACCTACGATCGCAGCCAGCTCATCGACCGGGCGATTGATAACCTCAGTTCCAAACTTCTGGAAGAGTTTATCGTGGTGGCCATCGTCTGTGCCCTGTTCCTGTGGCACGTACGTTCTGCCCTGGTGGCGATTATCTCTCTGCCGCTTGGTCTGTGTATCGCCTTTATCGTCATGCACTTCCAGGGACTGAACGCCAATATCATGTCGCTGGGAGGGATAGCGATTGCCGTCGGTGCGATGGTGGATGCCGCCATTGTGATGATTGAGAATGCGCATAAGCGGCTTGAGGAGTGGGATCATCAGCATCCGGGTGAGCAGATTGACAACGCCACCCGCTGGAAGGTGATTACCGATGCCTCCGTTGAAGTGGGACCCGCACTGTTTATCAGCCTGCTGATCATCACCCTGTCCTTTATTCCTATCTTTACCCTGGAAGGTCAGGAAGGACGTCTGTTTGGCCCGCTGGCATTCACGAAAACGTACTCCATGGCGGGCGCGGCCGCGCTGGCCATCATCGTCATTCCGATTCTGATGGGATTCTGGATCCGGGGGAAAATTCCTGCAGAGACCAGTAACCCCCTGAACCGGGTACTGATCAAAGCGTATCATCCATTGCTGTTGCGGGTTCTCCACTGGCCAAAAACAACCCTGCTGGTTGCGGCCTTGTCCATTTTCACCGTTATCTGGCCGCTGAGCCAGGTGGGCGGTGAGTTTCTGCCGAAGATTAACGAGGGCGACCTGTTGTATATGCCGTCGACCCTGCCGGGTGTCTCTCCGGCTGAAGCTGCAGCGCTCCTGCAGACGACGGACAAGTTAATCAAAAGCGTTCCTGAAGTGGCCTCTGTATTTGGCAAGACCGGTAAAGCAGAGACCGCCACGGATTCCGCACCGCTCGAAATGGTTGAAACCACGATCCAGCTCAAACCTGAGGATCAGTGGCGTCCAGGCATGACGATTGACAAGATTATTGAAGAACTCGACAGGACCGTCCGTTTACCGGGGCTGGCAAACCTCTGGGTGCCGCCAATCCGTAACCGTATTGATATGCTCTCAACCGGGATCAAAAGCCCGATAGGTATCAAGGTGTCCGGAACGGTTCTGTCCGATATCGATGCAACGGCGCAGAGTATCGAAGCGGTCGCCAAAACCGTACCCGGCGTAGTGTCTGCTCTCGCAGAGCGACTGGAAGGCGGGCGCTACATTGATGTGGATATCAACCGGGAAAAAGCCTCCCGCTACGGAATGACGGTGGGCGATGTGCAGCTGTTCATCTCATCAGCCATCGGCGGCGCGACGGTAGGGGAAACGGTTGAAGGCGTGGCCCGGTACCCGATTAATATCCGCTATCCGCAGGATTACCGGAACAGCCCGCAGGCCCTGAAACAGATGCCGATCCTGACCCCGATGAAGCAGCAGATCACGCTGGGCGATGTTGCGGATATTAAGGTCGTTTCCGGGCCGACTATGCTGAAAACGGAAAATGCCCGTCCAGCCAGCTGGATTTACATTGACGCGCGCGGCAGGGATATGGTGTCGGTGGTTAATGACATTAAAACGGCGATCAGTCAGAAAGTGAAACTGAGACCGGGTACCAGCGTGTCATTCTCCGGACAGTTTGAACTGCTTGAGCATGCCAACAAGAAACTGAAGCTGATGGTGCCGATGACGGTGATGATCATCTTCATCCTGTTGTATCTGGCATTCCGCCGGGTTGATGAAGCCCTGCTGATCCTGATGAGCCTGCCGTTCGCCCTGGTTGGCGGGATATGGTTCCTGTACTGGCAGGGCTTCCATATGTCTGTCGCAACCGGAACGGGGTTTATCGCTCTGGCCGGGGTGGCAGCAGAGTTTGGCGTGGTCATGCTGATGTATCTGCGTCATGCCATTGAAGCGCACCCGGAATTGTCCCGTAAAGAGACGTTCACACCGGAAGGCCTTGATGAAGCCCTCTATCATGGTGCCGTACTGCGTGTCCGGCCGAAAGCCATGACCGTGGCGGTGATCATTGCGGGTCTGCTGCCAATACTCTGGGGAACCGGTGCAGGTTCAGAAGTCATGAGCCGTATCGCGGCACCCATGATTGGTGGGATGATCACGGCTCCGCTGCTGTCCCTGTTCATTATTCCTGCAGCCTACAAATTAATCTGGCTGCGCAGACATAAAAAAAGCGTGTCCTGAACCTGAAAGGGCACCCCCTGTGGGTGTCCTTCTTTACTGATTCACCCTGACGTCAGGGTTTAAATCGATAATATACAGAGGTGAGTATGAAAAAAGTGGTTCTGATGGCGCTGGCTCTCGGCCTTTCACTGCCCGCGATGGCGAGTGAAAAAGTGATTGATATGTACAAATCTGAAAACTGTGGCTGTTGTTCCCTGTGGGGCAAGGCGATGGAAAAAGACGGGTTTGAAGTACGAACTCACGTCATGAATGATCAGGCGCTGTCAGCCCTGAAAGAAAAGCATGCTATTCCTGCAGGACTGCGAAGTTGTCATACCGCGGTTGCCGGTAATTTGATCATTGAAGGCCATGTGCCTGCGACAACGATACATAAGGCAATGCAGTCTGGTTCAGGTATATACGGTCTCGCCACCCCCGGTATGCCAGCAGGAAGTCCTGGAATGGAGATGGGAGCCCGAAAAGAGGCTTACGATGTTATCGCATTCTCACCGGATGGAAGTAAAAAAGTCTTCCAGCGAATCGAATAGTCAGCGGAACGGCTGATAACGGGACGCCGGTAGCAGGCACTCCTGTGCCGGCGATATTCGTGGTAATCGCATCCATGACATACCCTGAAGACAGAAGATGCTTCGGTATGCATAAGGAGAGTTACTGTGAAAAATGACAATGCAGTGCAACACAACAACCAGACTGCTTCTGAGCAGACATTATCCCCGGACGAGGGCCACGTATTGCATAAGGTGAGAGATCCCGTGTGCGGGATGGCCATCCTGCCCGACAGGGCGCACAGCAGCATTCGATACCAGGACCATCAACTTTATTTCTGCTCCGCCAGCTGTGAGAGTAAATTTAAAGCCCATCCCGATCGTTATCTTACCGAAGATGCCAGTGAACATTCCCATCACCATCACCACGATCATCACGAAGTCAGCCCTGATCAGATAAAATAGCCTCACCACCAGGCGGAAAAAGAGAATTCTGAAGGTGTGTGGACATGTCCGATGCACCCGGAGATACGCCGCAGTGGTCCCGGAAGCTGTCCTGTCTGTGGAATGGCACTGGAGCCGCTCGTAGCTACGGCATCCACGGGGCCGAGTGATGAACTTCACGACATGACAAGACGCTTCTGGCTGGGGTTGTTGCTGGCGTTTCCGGTTCTGGTACTCGAAATGGGATCTCATCTGTTTCCCGAGTTGAGGAATACAGTACCGCCACAGTACAACACATGGCTGCAGCTGCTTCTGGCCTCCCCTGTCGTGTTGTGGTGTGGCTGGCCATTCTTCGCCCGGGCCGGAATGTCGTTACGTAACCGCTCCCTGAATATGTTTACCCTTGTTGCAATGGGGACCGGCGTAGCCTGGGTTTACAGCGTCATTGCAACCGTCTTCCCCTCCTGGTTTCCTGCATCGTTCAGAAACATGGATGGCCTGGTGGCCGTTTATTTTGAAGCCGCAGCAGTTATTACGGTGCTTGTTCTGCTGGGACAGGTTCTTGAGCTGCGGGCACGGGAACAAACCTCAGGCGCCATTACTGCGCTTCTGAACCTTGCCCCCAAAACCGCCAGACGGCTGGATCATGACGGTCATGAAACGGATATTAATGCGGAAGATGTCCTGCCTGGCGATAAGCTCCGCATCAGACCTGGAGAGAGTATTCCGGTCGACGGTATCGTGATCGAAGGCAAAACAACCGTTGATGAATCGATGGTGACCGGGGAATCTATGCCGGTTACCAAAACGGAGGGTGACCCTGTCATCGGGGGGACCATTAATCAGACAGGGAGTCTCATCATCCGTGCAGAGAAAGTCGGTGATGAAACAATGCTCTCACGAATTGTTCAGATGGTCGCTGATGCACAGCGTTCGCGTGCCCCCATCCAGAGAATGGCTGACAGCGTTTCAGGCTGGTTTGTTCCTCTGGTGATACTTATCGCGGTTGTTGCTTTCGTGATCTGGTCTGTCTGGGGGCCCGAGCCCAGGATGGCGCACGGTCTCATTGCGGCTGTGTCGGTCCTGATTATTGCCTGTCCCTGCGCGCTGGGGCTGGCCACGCCGATGTCGATAATGGTGGGGGTGGGCAAAGGAGCCCAGGCCGGGGTGTTAATCAGGAATGCCGAAGCCCTTGAGCGTCTTGAAAAAGTGGACACGCTGGTTGTCGACAAAACAGGCACGCTCACGGAAGGTTCGCCTACGGTGACAGGGATTATCAGTCTCAATCCGGGTGGGGAAACATCTCTTTTGCGTGTAACAGCCGCAGTGGAAAAAGGCTCGCAGCATCCGCTGGGTATGGCAGTAGTTAAAGCAGCACAGGAAAAGGGGATCGCAATACCCGCAGTCACTCATTTCGATGCACCGTCGGGTAAAGGTGTCTCAGGCGATGTCGAAGGTCAACGGGTTGTTATTGGTAATGAACTGGCTATGCAGGAAAACAGTATAGTTATTGATAATCAAAAGGCCGTTGCGGATACGTTGCGGATGGAAGGCGCTACCGTTATCTATGTGGCCACAGACGGGGACCTTGCAGGCCTGATAGCTATCTCGGATCCCGTGAAAACAACCACGCCGGATGCGCTTAAAGCTTTGCGTCAGGCGGGGATCCGCATCGTTATGCTCACCGGGGATAACCAGCTTACTGCTGAAGCAGTCGCACGGAAACTGGGAATAGATGAGGTTGAAGCCGGAATTCTGCCGGATGGCAAAAAAGCAGTGATAACCCGACTGAAAGAGTCTGGCCATGTGGTTGCGATGGCCGGAGACGGTGTGAATGATGCCCCGGCGCTGGCAGCGGCTGACGTGGGTATAGCCATGGGAACGGGTACAGATGTGGCAATTGAAAGTGCCGGAGTCACCCTTCTCAAAGGCGACTTGATGATACTGAACAGGGCCCGTCATCTGTCAGAGATCACCATGAAAAATATCCGTCAGAATCTGTTTTTTGCATTTATCTACAACGCACTTGGCGTGCCTGTGGCTGCAGGTCTGCTTTATCCTGTGTATGGAATACTGCTGTCGCCAGTTATTGCGGCGGCGGCCATGGCTCTTTCCTCCGTCAGCGTCATTGTGAATGCGTTGCGTCTGAAAAGTGTCAGGCTCGGGAAATAACACTGAGTGAAGGGTCAGTTACGAACAGAAGGAGTCCAGTATGAAAAGTACCACCTATGCGCTTATTGCTGTCGCCGCGATCGCGGCATTTGCCCTCCTGCGCGAACACTGGTCACATGTGGCAGGTTACTGGCCATATCTGTTATTGCTGGTCTGCCCGCTAATGCATCTTTTCCACGGCCACGGAGGGCATGGAGATCATCAACATCACGGAAGTGAAAACGATAAAAAAAATTAATCCGGCAGACGGGGCCGCGTCGCGGTCCCGTTATCAGTCCAGGTATCGTTCGTAGTCTCTGGCATGCGCAAAGGCATGCTGTTCGAGTTTGTTATCAGCGGGTGCCGCTGCCCGGAACGCCAGAGAGTTAACAGGGTTGTTATTGATGACCAGCTCGTAATGCAGATGAGGACCGGATGAACGTCCGCTGTTACCGGATAACGCAATAGCACCTCCCCGTGTAACCCTGGCCCCTTTAGTAACGAGTATTTTATTGAGGTGGAGATAGCGAGTTTTAACACCGGCTTTTCCCGTTACTTCAACAAAATATCCCATGGTACTGTTGTATTCGGCCCGGGTGATTTTTCCGTCGATGACGCTGACTATTTTCGTGTTCATGGGCATGGAATAATCAATGCCATTATGGGGACTCACTTTTCCCGATACCGGGTTAAGTCTTGCAGGATTGAAAGGCGAACTGAGTCTTGCTGTGGCCGGTAACGGATAATCGAGACTGCCTTTCCCGGAAGTATCGGAAAGGTTATAGAACTTTTTATCTGATATACGATACGCCGTGTAATTAAATGAACCGGACGTAAATTTATAGGCCACGACACGTGATTTTCCCGCTTTCTTTTGCAGTACGAGTTTTAATGATTCATTTTTTTTCAAATGCCGCAGATTAAACCGGGAAGGCAAGGAGCGCTGAAGAGTAGCGATCTCGTTCGATTCCAGCCCCGAGCGGGTGGCTGAAAGGTAGGCATTTTCTTTTACGACATCGGTAGAATACATTTACTGGAATTCGCCGTTAGCATGAACACTGCGGCGTATGCTAGGGGTTTTCAGGAGGCGTGTCATCTGTCAGTTAATCGGGAGCACCGTTGATGGTCGTCATTTTTGTAACATATCTTGTTTCCCGTTTGCTCCTGAAGCTCTGGGAACTGTATGACCAGCCCGACGGTGATGATTAACGGGACTGAAACAGGTTACGGCAGAGCAATATGGGGCTCATGTCCTGCTACGTAACCCGTCAGTAAAGCCCTGCTGCGCACCTGACGCTAAGCACTAACCCGCCTGCAGTTACCTGGTCGAATACAGCCCGCGAAGCTTTCTTGCCTGCGTCTGATGTGCTTCCGCACCGGCATTATTGACCTGCTCATGCACGAGAGCGGCTTTTTCTCCGGCATTCAGTTCGTTAAAAGAAGAAGACGAGGTCTTTGAATTTGCATCACTGCCGGACAGCATTTTTTTATGTTCCTCAATCATTTTCTGATGCGCATAGGACGCGCTGTTGTTCATAAATGAATGAGCAACAATGGCCCTTTCATGTTCATTCATTTCAGAGAATGAGGGCGTGTTGTTTTTATTAACCCTGTCCGGTAAGTTTTCATGCGTCGAGGAATTCACATGACTGACGGCTGAGGCATTATTAACAAATCGATGTGCTTCATGGGCAATATCACTGGACTGAGCAAAAGCTGCCCCACAAAATAAAGCTGTAAACGCAGTGGTCGTGATTAATATATTCATGTGTAATTACCTTCTGAGGTACATAAAAGATGTCCTTATGATCATATATAAAAATAATCAACCTGTGGGGAAGATGACGTAAATGTAATACAGCTATGTACATTACACGATTGTAATGAATTTGTTTCTTAAGGTGTGCTAGATTCATTTCATTGTAAGTGGATGAACCAGTAATTTAATTTAAATCGGTTCTCGAATTCTGTCAGTAACCATACTTTAAATAAGGGAATGCGCATGCTGTTGAAAACGTCTCGACGAACTTTCCTGAAGGGGTTAACCCTCTCTGGCGTAGCCGGAAGTCTTGGCGTATGGAGTTTCAATGCGCGTTCCAGTCTGAGCCTGCCAGTTGCCGCATCCCTGCAGGGTACTCAGTTTGACCTGACCATTGGTGAAACGGCCGTCAATATCACGGGCAGTGAGCGTCAGGCCAAAACAATCAATGGAGGCCTGCCGGGGCCCGTTCTTCGCTGGAAAGAAGGTGACACCATTACCCTGAAGGTCAAAAACCGTCTTAATGAACAGACGTCCATTCACTGGCACGGCATTATTCTTCCGGCCAATATGGATGGTGTTCCGGGGCTGAGTTTTATGGGCATAGAGCCTGATGATACCTACGTTTACACCTTTAAGGTTAAGCAGAACGGGACTTACTGGTACCACAGCCATTCCGGTCTGCAGGAACAGGAGGGGGTATACGGTGCCATTATCATCGATGCCGGGGAGCCAGAACCGTTTACTTACGATCGTGAGCATGTGGTCATGTTGTCTGACTGGACCGATGAAAATCCTCACAGCCTGCTGAAAAAATTAAAAAAACAGTCGGATTACTACAATTTCAATAAACCAACCGTTGGCTCTTTTTTCCGCGACGTGAATACCAGGGGGCTGTCAGCCACCATTGCCGATCGGAAAATGTGGGCTGAAATGAAAATGAATCCGACTGACCTCGCGGATGTCAGTGGCTACACCTACACCTATCTCATGAACGGGCAGGCCCCGCTGAAAAACTGGACCGGACTGTTCCGTCCCGGTGAAAAGATACGCTTACGGTTTATCAACGGCTCGGCAATGACCTATTTCGATATCCGTATCCCCGGGCTGAAAATGACGGTCGTGGCTGCAGATGGCCAGTATGTAAACCCGGTTACCGTTGACGAATTCAGGATTGCCGTTGCCGAAACCTATGATGTCATTGTGGAGCCTCAGGGTGTACTGACCCCAAAAAGTTGGACAGTTAAACACGAGGCACATAGGTCTGGGTTCGATATTCAATTGGACTCAGACCTTTTAATTTCAGGCTAATTCTTCTGCTGTTGTAGTAGTCAATAT
>NZ_JBLKDA010000025.1:0-79138 GCF_047530215.1 Enterobacter sp. 01-M-03-SI-ECC | reverse complement strand
TCATTTTTCGTCTTGCGACGTTAAGAATCCATGTCACTTTGAGTGCCCACACAGATTGTCTGATAAATTGTTAAAGAGCAGTGCAACGCGGCTTTCGCTCACCGTTGCGAGGTGGCGTATATTACGCTTTCCTCTTTCAGAGTCAACCCGTTATTTCAGGATTTTTTCTCTTCAACCGAACCGGCTGTTTGTGTGAAGTGATTCACATGCGCCGTGTCGATGGAGGCGCATTATAGGGGGCCGCCGAGGAATGACAAGCGGAAAAATGCATTTTTATTTCAACCGCTCACCTTTTCGCCAAAAAGGTTATTTTTGGTGCTTTTTAATCTCTTTTGGCAGATCGGCCAGACTATTAATCACCCAATCCGCTGCATTTTCTGCTTCTGGCGTCACTGGCTTACCGGTGCGAACTAATATTTTGGTTCCTACACCCGCAGCGGCGGCTGCCTGCATATCTTCCAGCTTGTCGCCCACCATATAAGAAGCCGCCATATCAATGTGCAGGAACTCCTGCGCAGAGATGAACATTCCCGGGTGCGGCTTACGGCAGTCACAGGTCTGACGATACTCTTCTACGCTTCCCTGCGGGTGATGCGGGCAATAGTAGATGCCGTCGAGATCTACGCCGCGGTCGGCCAGCGACCAGTCCATCCATTCCGTCAGCGTCTCGAACTGCGCTTCGGTGAACTTTCCGCGTGCAATACCGGACTGGTTCGTCACCACCACCAGCGCATACCCCATCTCTTTCAGCTGGCGCATGGCATCTATTACGCCCTCGATAAACTCGAACTCATCAATCTCATGGACATAACCGTGATCCACATTAATAGTGCCGTCACGATCGAGAAAAATTGCGGGTACTGATTTTGCCACCGGTTTGCTCCTGAAAAAGGCATGTTCGACTAGTATCTCATGAATCGCAGCGCAATAAAGTGCTCATCGTACAGAGTTGGATTGATTTAGACGTCTGGATGCCTTAACATCCGTTTTGTTTACGGTCATCACCCGTATCTGGCAGAAGAAAATGCCACGGCTAACTTACATACGATAAAAATAATCTAATGATTAAACTTTCCAATATCACCAAAGTGTTCCAGCAGGGGAACCGAACGATTCAGGCGCTGAACAACGTCAGCCTGCATGTTCCTGCTGGTCAAATTTATGGCGTCATTGGCGCATCGGGTGCAGGCAAAAGCACGCTGATCCGTTGTGTTAACCTGCTTGAGCGCCCAACCCAGGGCAGCGTAGAAGTTGGCGGCCAGGAACTTACCGCCCTTTCAGAGAAAGAACTGACCAAAGCGCGTCGTCAAATTGGCATGATCTTCCAGCACTTTAACCTGCTGGCCTCCCGCACCGTGTTCGGCAACGTTGCCCTGCCGCTGGAGCTGGACAACACGCCGAAAGAGGAAGTGAAGCGTCGCGTGACCGAGCTGCTCGACCTCGTGGGTCTGGGCGACAAACATGACAGCTATCCGGCCAACCTGTCCGGCGGGCAAAAACAGCGTGTGGCCATTGCCCGCGCGCTGGCAAGTAATCCTAAGGTACTGCTCTGTGATGAGGCCACCAGCGCGCTGGACCCGGCCACCACGCGTTCTATTCTGGAACTGCTGAAGGACATTAACCGTCGTCTGGGCCTGACGATCCTCCTTATTACGCACGAGATGGACGTGGTGAAACGCATCTGCGACTGCGTGGCGGTCATCAGCAACGGTGAGCTGATCGAGCAGGACACGGTAAGTGAAGTGTTCTCGCATCCGAAGACGCCGCTGGCGCAACAGTTCATCCAGTCCACGCTGCATCTGGATATTCCGGAAGATTATCTGGCGCGTTTGAAAAGCGAACCTGCGGCAGACAGCGTCCCGATGCTGCGCATGGAGTTCACCGGTCAGTCCGTTGATGCCCCCCTGCTTTCCGAAACCGCGCGTCGCTTTAACGTGAACAACAATATTATCAGCGCGCAGATGGATTACGCCGGTGGCGTGAAGTTCGGCATCATGCTGACGGAAATGCACGGCACACAAGAGGAAACCCAGGCAGCTATTGCCTGGCTGCAAGAACACCACGTAAAAGTAGAGGTACTGGGTTATGTCTGAGCCGATGATGTGGCTGCTGGTTCGCGGCGTTTGGGAAACGCTGGCAATGACCTTTGTCTCTGGCTTCTTTGGTTTTGTGATTGGCCTGCCGGTCGGCGTGCTGCTGTACGTGACGCGTCCGGGTCAAATCATTGAGAACGCGAAGCTGTACCGTACGCTCTCTGCGCTGGTGAACATCTTCCGTTCTATCCCGTTCATTATTCTGCTGGTGTGGATGATTCCGTTTACCCGCGTGATCGTCGGAACGTCTATCGGTCTGCAGGCGGCCATCGTTCCGCTGACCGTGGGTGCTGCACCGTTTATCGCACGCATGGTGGAAAACGCCCTGCTGGAGATCCCAACCGGCCTGATCGAAGCTTCCCGCGCGATGGGCGCAACGCCGATGCAGATCGTCCGTAAGGTTCTTCTGCCGGAAGCACTGCCAGGCCTGGTGAATGCGGCAACCATTACGCTCATTACCCTGGTCGGTTATTCCGCAATGGGCGGTGCCGTTGGCGCTGGCGGTTTAGGCCAGATTGGTTATCAGTACGGCTATATTGGATATAACGCTACCGTGATGAATACCGTTCTGGTATTGCTGGTTGTTCTGGTTTACTTAATCCAGTTCTCTGGCGATCGCATCGTCCGGACCGTTACGCACAAATAACGTTACACACAACACAAACTCTACGAGTTAAGGATAAAACATGGCGTTTAAATTAAAGACCTTCGCAGCAGTAGGCGCGCTGATCGGCTCTCTGGCACTGGTGGGTTGCGGTCAGGACGAAAAGGATCCAAACCACATTAAAGTGGGCGTTATCGTGGGTGCAGAACAGCAGGTTGCGGAAGTTGCCCAGAAAGTGGCAAAAGAGAAGTATGGCCTGGACGTGGAGCTGGTGACCTTCAACGATTACGTTCTGCCGAACGAAGCGCTGAGCAAAGGCGATATCGACGCGAACGCCTTCCAGCATAAGCCATACCTGGACCAGCAGATCAAAGATCGTGGCTATAAGCTGGTGGGCGTGGGTAACACCTTCGTTTATCCAATTGCCGGTTACTCTAAGAAAATTAAATCGCTGGACGAACTGCAGCCGGGCTCTCAGGTTGCGGTGCCTAACGACCCAACCAACCTCGGTCGTTCCCTGCTGCTGCTGCAGAAAGTGGGCCTGATCAAACTGAAAGACGGTGTTGGCCTGCTGCCAACCGTTCTGGACGTCACCGAGAACCCGAAAAATCTGAAAATTGTTGAGCTGGAAGCGCCGCAGCTGCCACGTTCCCTGGACGATGCGCAGATTGCCCTGGCCGTCATCAACACCACTTATGCCAGCCAGATTGGCCTGACGCCAGCCAAAGACGGTATCTTCGTTGAAGATAAAGACTCCCCGTACGTTAACCTGATCGTGACTCGCGAAGACAACAAAGACGCGGAAAACGTGAAGAAATTCGTTCAGGCCTACCAGTCGGATGAAGTTTACCAGGAAGCCAACAAAGTGTTTAACGGCGGCGCTGTTAAAGGCTGGTAATCTCACCTCAGTGTAATATCATCAGGACGGGCTTATGCCCGTCTTGTCATTTGTGCAGTCAACTGATTCAATATCTGACGTTTTGATTATCCATTGAGGAAATATTATGCGTGCTTTATCGATCTGTCTTTTAGCACTCATGCTGAGCGGCTGTTCTATGCTAAGCAGATCTCCCGTTGAACCTGTTCAAAGCACGGCAACCCCGCCAAAGACCGAGCCTGCGAAACCGAAAGTGGTTCGCCCTGCGCCGGTTCGCATTATTACGAAAGCGGACGAACTCGTCGGTAAACCGTTCCGTGAGCTGGGCGAAGTAAGCGGCGAATCCTGTCAGGCGACCAATCAGGACTCGCCACCTAATATCCCGACAGCGCGTAAACGCATGCAGATTAACGCGGCCAAAATGAAAGCCAACGCGGTTCTGCTGCACAGCTGTGAAGTCACCAGCGGCACGCCGGGCTGCTACCGTCAGGCGGTTTGCATCGGTTCTGCGCTAAACATTACGGCGAAATGAGTGCATTTCAGTTCGAGCAGATAGGCGTTATCCGCTCTCCTTATAAAGAGAAGTTCGCCGTACCCCGCCAGCCCGGCCTGGTCACCAGCGGAGGCGGCGAGCTTCACCTGGTTGCGCCTTACAATCAGGCCGATGCGGTACGCGGGCTTGAGGCGTTCAGCCATCTATGGGTGGTGTTCGTGTTTCATCAGACGATGGAAGGTGGCTGGCGTCCTACCGTGCGTCCTCCTCGTCTGGGCGGCAATGCGAGAATGGGCGTGTTTGCGACGCGCTCAACCTTCCGTCCAAACCCGGTTGGCATGTCGCTGGTTGAACTGAAAGGCATACGCTGCCAGAAAGAGCAGGTGATACTGGAGTTAGGCAGTCTGGACCTGGTCGACGGCACGCCGGTTATCGACATCAAACCCTATTTGCCCTTCGCCGAAGCGCTTCCGCACGCGCGTGCCAGCTATGCTCAGGACGCACCGCAGGCGGACATGCCTGTTTATTTTACGTCTGAGATAACCGCGCAGCTTGGCCAGCTGGAGAAACGCTATCCTCGCTTACGGGATTTCATCACCGAGGTTCTGGCACAGGACCCACGTCCGGCCTACCGTAAAGAAGAGGAAGCAGGAAAAACATACGCCGTCTGGCTGCTGGATTTTAACGTTCGCTGGCGCGTTACCGGGGCAGGTTTTGAAGTGTTTGCCCTTGAACCCAGGTAATTTTGTTCTCCTCTCTTTTGGCATCTTTGCCACACTGGTAAACTAAACCACTTTTTTTTGTGTCAGGCTGGCGTTTCAGCCTGTTCCAATCGTCGAAATGGAACCGTAACAACATGCGTACTAGCCAATATCTGCTCTCCACTCTGAAGGAGACGCCTGCCGACGCCGAAGTGATCAGCCATCAGCTGATGCTGCGCGCCGGGATGATCCGCAAGCTGGCCTCAGGGTTATATACCTGGCTGCCGACCGGCGTTCGCGTCCTGAAAAAAGTCGAAAACATCGTGCGTGAAGAGATGAACAACGCCGGTGCTATCGAGGTGTCTATGCCTGTGGTTCAGCCCGCTGACCTGTGGCAGGAGAGCGGCCGTTGGGAGCAATATGGCCCAGAACTGCTGCGTTTCGTCGATCGCGGCGAGCGTCCGTTCGTTCTCGGCCCAACGCATGAAGAAGTCATTACCGACCTGATTCGTAATGAGCTGAGCTCTTACAAACAGCTGCCGCTGAACTTCTTCCAGATCCAGACCAAGTTCCGTGACGAAGTTCGCCCACGTTTCGGCGTCATGCGCTCTCGCGAATTCCTGATGAAAGACGCCTACTCTTTCCATACCTCTCAGGAATCCCTGCAAGAGACTTACGACGCCATGTACGCGGCCTACAGCAAAATCTTCTCCCGCATGGGTCTGGATTTCCGCGCCGTGCAGGCTGATACCGGCTCCATCGGCGGTAGCGCATCTCATGAGTTCCAGGTTCTGGCGCAGAGCGGTGAAGACGATGTGATCTTCTCTGACTCTTCCGATTACGCGGCAAACATCGAATTTGCAGAAGCGCTGGCACCAAAAGAACCACGTGCTGCGGCAACGCAGGAGATGACGCTGGTTGATACGCCAAACGCGAAAACCATCGCCGAGCTGGTTGAGCAGTTCAACCTGCCGATCGAAAAAACCGTTAAGACCCTGCTGGTGAAATCCACCGAAGGGAGCGCTTACCCGCTGGTTGCCCTGCTGGTGCGTGGCGATCACGAGCTGAACGAAGTAAAAGCCGAGAAGCTGCCGCAGGTCGCCAGCCCGCTGACGTTCGCCACGGAAGCGGAAATCCGCGCCGTGGTCAATGCGGGTCCAGGTTCACTGGGCCCAGTCAATCTGCCGGTGCCGGTTGTTATTGACCGTACGGTAGCCGCGATGAGCGACTTCTCCGCCGGTGCGAACATCGACGGTAAACACTACTTCGGCATCAACTGGGATCGCGACGTGGCGACGCCGGAAGTGGCTGACATCCGTAACGTAGTCGCAGGCGATCCAAGCCCGGACGGTCAGGGTACCCTGATGATTAAGCGCGGTATCGAAGTGGGCCACATCTTCCAGCTGGGCGATAAATACTCGCGCGCGCTGAACGCCGCCGTTCAGGGTGAAGATGGTCGTAACCAGATCCTGACCATGGGCTGCTACGGTATCGGGGTGACGCGCGTGGTGGCTGCCGCCATTGAGCAGAACTACGACGAGCGCGGTATCGTCTGGCCGGACAACATCGCGCCGTTCCAGGTCGCTATTCTGCCAATGAACATGCACAAGTCCTACCGCGTGCAGGAGCTGGCCGAGAAGCTGTATGCCGAGCTGCGCGCTCAGGGTATCGAAGTGCTGATGGATGACCGTAAAGAGCGTCCAGGCGTGATGTTTGCCGATATGGAACTGATCGGTATTCCGCACACCGTCGTCATCGGCGACCGCAACCTCGACAGCGATGAGATTGAATACAAATACCGTCGCAGCGGCGAAAAACAGATGATCAAGACCGGCGACATTCTTGATTACCTGGTGAAAGCCATCAAAGGCTAAACAAAAAACCCCGCTCAGGCGGGGTTTTTTAATGGCTCAACGTCAGCTTATTTGCTGTTACAGTCTTTGCCCGCAACAAACTTCGCGTCTTTATCTGCCACCAGCGTTTTCACCATCTCCCCGCTGTCCGGGTTTGGCTCCAGCGTAAAGTGACCGTCAACCGTCAGCAGTACCGGCTTGCTGTCATTACCGCGTGCCACCGCGTAATCACGTTCAAGCTGCGCATTGTTTGCCACGCTGACCTTCCTGCCGGTGGCGCAGTCGGTAAAGATCGCCGCATCCGCCATATAGAAGTACATCCCCCGCATTGCCATCGGCGTCGCGGGCAGAGCCGCTTTTACCGGCGCCAGCGTGTAGTTGAACTGGGATTCAATCGGATTGCCTTCGCGATCGAGCATCTCCATCCCCTCGCCCTTAGCGCGGAAATACGTTTTATCGCCCGTGGTATCCGTTAATACCAGCTTCTCGGCGGTACGCGCCCAAGTGCCATACGTCGCAAAAGAAGACGGCTCTTTAGCGCCCTGATAGCGCTGATTCATCACCCAGGTGCCATCTTTTTGCAGGAACAGAGAGGTTTCAATACCTTCGCAGTCTGCACAAGGCAATACGCCGCGCCAGCTTTGCTGCATCGGTTTGAGTTCTTCCGTTTGCGTGGGTTGCAAAACCTGCGTTTCGGAACGGTTGTTACACCCGAAAAGCGCAAACAGCGTACTCACTGCCAGCGCTGATAATAATGCTTTTTTCACAATGAATTCCTTATGAAAAGTGTGTTCCCTTTCGTCACTCAGTCGGGCGACGAACTTTACCGCGTAGTGCTTTCACTGTGGATTTTTGGGCCTTAGAAGACAACCGACGCTCTTTCGATGCGCGGGTTGGCCGCGTTGCCCGGCGGCTTTTTTGTACTGCCGTTAATTCTTTGATAACCGCCACCAGCCTGGCTATCGCCGCTTCCCGATTAAGCTCCTGGCTACGGTACTCCTGGGCTTTGATCACAATCACGCCATCGCTGGTAATAAGGTGATGGCTGGCAGCAAGCAGGCTTTCTTTATAATACTCTGGCAGGCTTGATGCCCGAATGTCAAAACGCAAATGGATAGCCGTCGACGCCTTGTTAACGTGCTGCCCACCGGCCCCCTGCGCACGGATGGCGGAGATCTCCAGCTCGTTGTCAGGAATGCTGACGTTTCGGGACAAGACAATCATGACGCCGGTTGCCACGCCGTTAAATGAATTTCCAGATTATTCTGAGAATCAGAGAGCCAGATGGCACCGTCCTGAATCGTCGCCTGCAACACCATGGTCCGGCTGGCAAACTCGCTCAGCTGCGCCAGCTGCTCATCGTCCAGGTACCAGACCGTGAGATTTTTATACTGTCCGCACTTGCTCTTGTTTTGCTGCCACCAGATCTCCGCAGCGCGCTGATTATACGCGAATAACGCCACTTCAGCGGACTGGGTACAGGCCTTCTTAATTCTGCGCTCGTCCGGCAGTCCAAGTTCGATCCACAAATCGATACCCAGATGATCGTTGCGCAGCCAGGCTTCAGGCTCGTCTTCGGCGCTTAACCCACGGGTAAACTGCAGACGCTCGTCGGCATACTTAATCCACGCCAGCAGGCGCAGCATCATGCGCTCCTGGGTTTCGGAGGGGTGGCGTGCCAGCGTAAGCGACGCGTCGAGGAACCGGTTGCGATCCAGATCGGCCACATTGACCACTGCTTTATAAATAGTCGCTTTCAGCGCCATGAGAGAACTCCATTCGAATCAGGGGCACATTGTAGCGAAAACCGCGGCAAAAGGCTGTTACAGGGTGATAAATACACCGCTATCAAGGCGCTGATATTGCTTAAATGAGTATGGTATAGTCACCTTGCTAAACCGAGTTTATCTTCGTAGGCTTAATGATATCTCACAGTAAGTCAGTGCGCTGGCGGGAGGGGATGTGAATAATTATTGTGAGTTAATTCGCAAACGGTATGCGGAAATCGCCAGCGGAGATCTGGGGTATGTCCCGGACGCGTTGGGCTGTGTATTGAAAGTGCTTAATGAAGTGGCCTCTGATGAGAGCCTTTCAGAGTCGGTCAGGGAAAAAGCAGCGTATGCTGCGGCGAATTTACTGGTGAGCGATTATGTCGATGAATGATACTTATCAACCCATCAATTGTGATGACTATGACAACCTCGAACTCGCCTGCCAGCATCATTTATTACTGACGCTGGAGCTAAAAGATGGCGAAGTGTTGAAGGCGAAAGCCAGCGACCTGGTTTCACGAAAGAATGTGGAATACCTGATAGTGGAAGACGCCGGTGCGACGCGCGAGCTGCGTCTGGACAAAATAGCCAGCTTCAGCCACCCGCAAATCGGCACCGTCGTGGTGAGCGAATCCTGATGACACTAACGGGCAGCCTGGCTGCCCGTTACGCTTTTTGCCACTCAAAGCGGACTCCCTCTTCCGACCATCCCTCTTCCGTGATGAAGACGCCCGCAGCAGCAATCAACGTTTCACCGTAGAACAGCAGCGGCGTTGTGTCGCGCAGCCACGGCGGCACGCTGTACTCCTGCCAGATTTTCTTCAGCTTCCGCCCCCCCTTACGCCCGACGATATGCAGCATACCGCCCGCCTTAAAGCGTACGGTGACCGGTTCACCGGGCTTCGGCTGCCGCACATGACCAGACGGTATAAGAGAGACGTGCCCTGCCTCGCAGGGTAAGACCAGCGGTACGTCAGGAGAAAGCCAGTCGAGCACCGCATCGGTCAGCGAGGGCATGGATTTTATCCACCAGAGTTCCCCCTTATAGCGCCTCACCTCAAAACCGTTCAGGTGGACGCACGGGGAAGCATCCTCCCGCGCCATGACAACCTCGTCCCAGAGTCGGCTCAGCATCGCCCGTGACGGCATCACGGCATGATGAGAAGCCAGCCAGCGCCGTATCAATGCGGCGCGACGCACCGGGCTCATCGCTGTCAGCGGTGCAATCGCCAGCGCCCCGTCAGCCGAGATCAGTCCAGCCAGCTCGTCGCTCAACAGCTCGTCCAGCAGTGATTCCTGTTCGGCGCACAGCATGGCGCTTCGTGCCGTGGCGTCGGCGAAATGCGGCCAGCGCTCGCTCAATAGCGGGAGGACGCGCAGACGCAGAAAGTTACGGTCATAGCCGTCATCCTGGTTGCTCTCATCTTCGATCCAGCTCAGCTGATGTTCCCGCGCCCAGGCTTCCAGTGAGGCACGCGTCTCGCCAAGCAGCGGACGCAGCAACGTTGTGCCGGCAAATTCAGAACGCGCCGGCATGGCAGACAGCCCCGCAGGCCCGCTGCCCCGCTTAAGCGCAAGCAGAAAGGTTTCACACTGGTCATCCAGATGCTGGGCCGTCACCAGCGCCTCGCCGGGACGTAATGCGTTGCTAAAAGCGGCATAGCGGGCTTTGCGCGCCTGCGCCTCAATGCCCAGCCCTTCTTCCGCAACGGTGACGCGTTCAACGAGGAGCGGGATATCCCAGGCCGCGCACAAGGCTTCGCAGTGCGCCACCCACGCCTCTGCGTGAGGGCTTAATCCGTGATGAATATGTATCGCCCGCAGCTGGACGTCAGGCTCCCGGTCGCGCCAGCGCTTAAGGCGATGGAGCAAAACGGTGGAATCCAGCCCACCGCTAAACCCCACCAGCAGCTGGCGGTACGGTGAAACGGCGTGTGCGATAGCGGGTAAGGTCATAGGAAATTACACATAAAAAATGCCCGGACTAAGCGGGCATTATCACACATGACGACAATTACTGCTGGTAAAGCTCCAGCGGCAGGCCATCCGGGTCGCTGAAAAAGGTAAAACGGTTATTGGTGAACGGATCGACGCGTATCGCTTCGCACATCACGCCGTGAGATTCCAGATGCTTGACCGCGCTATTAAGATCGTCAACGCTAAAGGCCAGATGGCGCAGGCCACAGGCTTCCGGACGGGACGGACGCGCAGGCGGAAAAGGGAAAGAGAACAGTTCAATCACATATTGCCCGTTCAGGGCCAGATCGCCCTTCCAGGAGTCACGCTCCTCGCGGTAGGCCTCGCTCAACAGCGTAAAGCCCAGAATGTCGCAGTAGAAGGCCTTACTTTTCGCGTAATCGGTGGCAATGATCGCAATATGATGAACAGCTTTTAAACCCAGCATAGCTTCTCCTTTTTATGATGCCTGAACGTTACAACCGAAAAGCCGCACCTGGCAAGCGGTCTCCCCTATTTTAGGACTCGCACCCAGTAAACGCCGTTCTCGTCGCGCTTCGCACCGTGAATATCCGTCTCAAAACCGGGATAGTGGCGCCCCACCGAACAGAGCATCAGCAGGAAATCGAGCACGGCGCGACTCTCTTCGGTAATCATCTCTCCCGGCATCAGGAGCGGAACGCCCGGTGGGTAAGGCAGGATCATGTTAGCCGATACGCGCCCGACCAGGTTTTCCAGCTCGACGGTTTCGACCTCCCCTTTCACCTGGCGCTGCCATGCCTTGTGCGGGGTCAACTTCATCTCCGGCAACACATCAAACGCCTGAAGCATCAGGCGCGGCAGATCGTGCTGACGGATCAGCCTGTGGATCCCCTGGGCCAGATCCTGAATGCGCATGTTGCGATAGAAGTCAGGATCCTCCGCGTAGAGATCCGGCAGCATGTTCTTCACACGCAGGTTGAGATCGTAGGCGCGCTTAAACTCCATCAGGCCGCGCAGCAGCCCCATCGCCCGGGTCTTATCAATACCAATACTGAACAGGAACAGCAGGTTATAGGGACCGGTTTTCTCCACCACTACGCCACGCTCGTCAAGAAATTTCGCGACCAGCGCGGCCGGAATCCCCTCGTCGCTCATCTTGCCCTGCTCGTTCATCCCCGGCGTCAGGATCGTCACTTTTACCGGATCGAGGAACATGTGTTCGCTATCGGCATCCCTAAAGCCGTGCCACTCTTCGCCGGGCGAGACGGGCCAGCACTCCGCCTCATCAATCTCTTCCGGCTGCCAGATATCAAAGAACCAGCCGTCGGCTTCCTCTTTCAGCCGCTGAACCTCTTTGCGGAAATGCAGCGCGCGCTCCACGGAACGGTTGATGAGACGTTTGCCCGGATTGCCGCGCAGCATCGCCGCGGCTGTTTCGATAGACGCCACCAGCGGATAGCTCGGTGAGGTGGTGGTGTGCATCATAAACGCTTCGTTGAACGTGTCTTCGTCGTACTCGCCTTTGATATGGATAAGCGAAGCCTGGGAAAACGCGGCCAGCATTTTGTGCGTCGACTGCGTTTCGAAGAAGACTTTACCCGGCACGCGTTCACCGCTCATGCCGCTTTTACCCGCGTAGATCGGGTGGAAGTTGGTGTACGGCACCCATGCGGAATCGAAGTGGATCGACGGCACGTCCAGCGTCTTTTTGATCCAGTCCGTGTTGTACAGCAGACCATCGTAAGTTGAGTTGGTGATCACCGCATGGACGGGCCAGCTCGCGCCGGTAATTGCCGCGACCTTACCTTCAATGGCGTCATGGGTGAACTCCCGGCGCGGAATGCCGCCAAGAATACCGAGCGCGTTACGCGTGGGCGACAGCCAGAGCGGTACGACGTCGCTCATCATCAGCAAATGGGCCAGCGACTTATGGCAGTTTCGGTCAATCAGCAGCGTGCTGCCCGCAGGCGCGGCGTACATGCCGACGATTTTGTTCGAAGTGGAGGTGCCGTTGGTCACCATATAGCTCTGCTCGGCGCCAAAGGTGCGGGCGATATACTCTTCGGCTTCCAGATGCGGGCCGGTGTGATCCAGCAGAGAGCCCAATTCGGTGACTGAAATCGACACGTCCGCCTTCAGCGTGTTGCCTCCAAAGAAATCATAGAACAGGCAGCCCACCGGGCTTTTTTGGTAGGCCGTTCCCGCCATATGGCCCGGCGTACAGAAGGTATATTTCCCCTCTTTCACGTAGGTGAAGAGCGCCCGGGTAAACGGCGGCGTAATGTTATCGAGATATTCATTCGTGTACTGCTGAATGCGGGTCGCAATGTCTTCCGCCACGCCGAGGGAATACTCAAAGAACCACAGCGCCATACGCATATCGTTGGCGCTTACGTCCATGGTGGAGTGGGTGTTAATAAAGGCATACAGCGGGAGGTATTCGTTCAGCTTGTTGATATCGCTGCACAGTTCGAGATCATATTCGTCCCAGTCGAAGATCACGCCGCAGATGCGCGGGTTATGCTCGATGAACTTCAGCAGGTCGGCGCTGTTGTGCGGCCAGATTAGCTGATACCCGCGCGACTGCAGGGCTTGCTCCAGCTCCTTAATCGGCTCATCTTTATAAAAGACGCCGTGTGGCCCCATAATGGCAATGATATTCATGGGCTTCCTCCTTAAAAAACATTAGCTAAGCATAGTCCGGCTAAACCGCAGGTATAAAAAAAGCCGCAACATTGTGCGGCTTTTCAGATAATTGTGAAGCTTACGCGTAACCGTAGGTCATCAGGCGCTGGTAGCGGCGGTTGAGCAGATCTTCTTTGCTCAGCACGTCCAGGTCTGCCAGGTCAGCCAGCAGCTGCGCTTTCAGAGACGCCGCCATCACTTCCGGCTTACGATGCGCACCACCCAGCGGTTCCGGGATAATGGAATCGATCAGCTTAAGCTCCTTCAGGCGTGGCGCAATGATGCCCATCGCTTCTGCAGCCAGCGGCGCTTTATCGGCGCTTTTCCACAGAATGGACGCGCAGCCTTCCGGGGAGATAACGGAATAGGTGCTGTACTGCAGCATATTCACTTTATCGCCCACGCCAATCGCCAGCGCGCCGCCGGAGCCACCTTCACCGATAACGGTACAGATGACCGGCACCTTCAGACGAGACATCTCGCGCAGGTTGCGCGCGATGGCTTCAGACTGACCGCGCTCTTCCGCGCCCACGCCAGGGTAGGCACCCGGGGTGTCAATGAAGGTGATGATTGGCATGTTGAAACGCTCAGCCATCTCCATCAGACGCAGGGCCTTACGGTAGCCTTCTGGCGCTGGCATACCGAAGTTACGACGGATTTTTTCTTTGGTTTCACGACCTTTCTGATGACCAATGATCATCACCGGGCGTCCGTCCAGACGCGCGATACCGCCAACGATGGCTTTATCGTCAGCATATGCGCGATCGCCGGCCAGTTCGTCAAATTCGTCAAACGCCAGGCGGACATAATCCTGGGTGTACGGACGCTGCGGATGGCGAGCCAGCTGGGCCACCTGCCATGCGCCGAGATCGGCAAAGATTTTGCGCGTCAGCTCTACGCTTTTCTCGCGCAGACGATGCACTTCTTCGTCGATGTTAATATCCAGTTTTTCATCCTGACGGCTTACCGCTGTCAGAGAATCGATTTTCGCTTCCAGCTCAGCAATCGGCTGTTCGAAATCAAGGAAATTCAGACTCATAGTATTCCTGTATTAGTCAAACTCCAGTTCCACCTGCTCCGAACCAATGAGGCCACGGAGATCGTTCAGTAAACGATCGCTCGGAGAGACACGCCACGTTGCACCAAAGCGCAACCGCGCACGTGCATCCGCCCTCTGATAGTAGAGATGTACTGGAATTGTCCCCGAGCGGTGGGGTTCCAGAGACTGACGGAGTCGGTTTAAAAGCTGGTCATCAATTTGCCTGTCCGTCAGCGAGATAGCAAGCCCGCGAGCATATTTTTCCCGGGCTTCGTCAATGTCCATCACTTCGCGGGCGGTCATTTTAAGCCCCCCACTGAAGTCATCAAAGCTGACCTGTCCGCTGACGATAAGTATGCGGTCTTTTTCCAGCAATTGCTGGTATTTATCCAGCGCGTCGGTGAACAGCATCACCTCCAGACGCCCGGAACGGTCATCCAACGTACAGATGCCGATACGATTGCCGCGCTTGGTGACCATAACCCTTGCAGCAATCACGAGCCCCGCAGCCGTGGTGATTTTACCACGTTCTGTCGGATGCATGTCTTTTAGCCTGTGGCCGCCGACATAGCGCTCAATTTCTTTGATGTACTGGTTGATCGGGTGCCCCGTCAGGTACAAGCCTAACGTCTCACGCTCCCCATCCAGCACCACCTGTTCTGGCCACGGCTGGCAGTTGGAATACGATTGCTCAATCTGCTCCGGCTCTTCCGCCAGCACCCCGAACATATCCGCCTGACCAATGGCTTCCGCTTTTGCGTGCTGATCCGCCGCTTTTAACGCATCGCCAAGAGAGTTCATCAGCGCGGCGCGGTGCGGCCCCAGCCTGTCGAACGCGCCGGACATGATCAGTTTTTCCAGCACGCGGCGGTTCAGCTTTTTGGTATCGGTACGGGCGCACAGATCGAACAGCTCGCGGAAATAGCCGCCGTTGTTACGCGCTTCGATGATCGCCTCGATCGGCCCCTCACCCACGCCCTTGATCGCGCCAATCCCGTAGACGATCTCTCCGTCATCGTTGACGTGGAAATGGTAGAGGCCTGAGTTAATATCCGGCGGCAGGATCTTCAGCCCCATGCGCCAGCACTCGTCCACCAGGCCCACCACCTTCTCGGTGTTGTCCATATCGGCGGTCATCACTGCCGCCATAAATTCAGCGGGATAGTGCGCCTTCAGCCACAGCGTTTGATACGACACCAAAGCATAGGCGGCGGAGTGGGATTTGTTAAATCCATACCCGGCGAATTTCTCCACCAGGTCGAAGATTTTCATCGCCAGCTCGCCGTCTATGCCGTTTTTCTTCGCCCCGTCTTCAAAGATGGAGCGCTGCTTGGCCATCTCTTCCGGCTTTTTCTTACCCATCGCACGACGCAGCATGTCCGCGCCGCCGAGGGTATAGCCGGAAAGCACCTGGGCGATCTGCATAACCTGTTCCTGATACAGGATGATGCCGTAGGTTGGCTCCAGTACCGGCTTCAGGATTTCGTGCTGCCACTGCACGTCCGGGTAGGAAATCTCTTCGCGCCCGTGCTTACGGTCGATAAAGTTATCTACCATCCCCGACTGCAGCGGGCCCGGACGGAACAGGGCGACCAGTGCGATCATATCTTCGAAGCAGTCAGGCTGCAGGCGTTTAATCAGATCCTTCATGCCGCGGGATTCAAGCTGGAAGACGGCTGTCGTCTCCGAGCGCTGCAGCATGTCGAAACTTTTCTTGTCGTCCAGCGGGATGGCGGCGATGTCTATCGGCTCAAGGCCCTGCTTTTCCCGGCGCGGGTTGATCATCTTTAGCGCCCAGTCGATGATCGTCAGCGTACGCAGGCCGAGGAAGTCAAACTTCACCAGCCCGGCGTACTCCACGTCGTTCTTATCAAACTGAGTGACCGGATGCTCACCCGCTTCATCGCAGTAGAGCGGCGCGAAGTCGGTAATTTTGGTCGGCGCGATAACCACGCCCCCCGCATGCTTACCGGCGTTACGCGTGACGCCTTCCAGCTTGCGCGCCATGTCGATCAGCGCTTTGACCTCTTCGTCCGCTTCGTAGATTTCAGGCAGCTGAGGTTCGGCCTCAAAGGCTTTTGCCAGCGTCATGCCCGGATCGGGCGGCACCAGTTTAGAGATGCGATCGACAAAACCGTACGGGTGGCCCAGCACGCGGCCCACGTCGCGGATAACCGCTTTCGCCGCCATGGTACCGAACGTAATGATCTGCGATACCGCGTCACGACCGTACATATCGGCCACGTGCTCAATCACCTGATCGCGTTTCTCCATGCAGAAGTCGACGTCGAAGTCGGGCATGGAAACACGTTCCGGGTTGAGGAAACGTTCGAACAGCAGGTCGAATTCCAGCGGATCGAGGTCGGTGATTTTCAGCGCATACGCCACCAGCGAGCCCGCACCGGAGCCACGGCCCGGTCCGACCGGTACGCCGTTATCCTTCGACCACTGGATAAACTCCATTACGATCAGGAAGTAGCCCGGGAAGCCCATCTGGTTGATAACCTGGAGTTCAATGTCCAGGCGTTCGTCATATTCAGGACGACGCTTTTTACGCTCTTCTTCATCCGGGAAGAGGAATTCGAGACGTTCTTCCAGACCTTCCTTCGATTTCACGACCAGGAAATCTTCCGTGGTCATGTCACCCGTCGGGAACTGCGGCAGGAAGTATTCGCCGAGGCGCACGGTAACGTTACAGCGCCTGGCAATCTCTACGCTGTTTTCCAGCGCTTCGGGAATATCGGAGAAGAGTTCACACATCTCCTCCTCGCTGCGCATGTACTGCTGAGCGGAGTAGTTACGCGGCCGTTTCGGGTCGTCGAGCGTAAAGCCATCGTGGATCGCCACGCGAATTTCGTGCGCGTCAAAATCGCCGGACTCAAGGAAACGCACGTCATTCGTTGCGACGACGGGCAGCCCGCGCTCTTCCGCAAGCGCGACCGCCGCGTGCAGATAGCTCTCTTCGTCCTGGCGACCGGTGCGGATCAGCTCAAGATAATAGCGATCCGGGAAGTGTTCTTCATAGAACGAGACGCACTGATCCACCAGCGCGCTGTTGCCGCGCAGCAGGCATTTACCGACGTCGCCCATGCGGCCACCGGAGATCAGCAGCAGCCCTTCGTTAAGCTCCGCCAGCCAGTCCCGGTCGATCCACGGGCCCAGCGCGCCATAGCCGCGCTGATAGGCTTTTGAGATGAGCAGAGTGAGGTTTTGATAGCCCGTGTTGTTCATCGCCAGCACGGAGATTTGCGTCAGTTCATCGCCGATGAGATCGCTCTGCACATGGAAATCTGCGCCGACGATAGGCTTCATTCCCGCGCCGTGCGCCGTTCCGTAGAACTTCACCAGGCCACACAGGTTGGTAAAATCGGTGATCGCCAGTGCGGGCATGCCAAGAGAGGCCGCCTTTTTTACCAGCGGCCCGGTCTTCGCCAGCCCATCGATCATGGAGTAGTCGCTATGCACCCGCAGGTGTACGAAACGTGGTTCAGCCATCTTCAGATTCCGCGTTACTTAATTGCTTGCGTATTGATTCAGGACACCCGTCCCAGCGCGCGTTTCACCGGGCCAAAACTGCGCCGGTGGTGCTCGGTTGCGCCATGTTCAGCCAGCCTTTCCAGATGGAAAGGCGTAGGATACCCCTTATGCTGGGCGAAACCATACTGAGGGTAAGTGAGGTCCAGCGCGGCCATTTCGGCATCGCGCGTCACTTTGGCAATAATGGACGCTGCGCTAATCTCGGCGACCCGGCTATCGCCTTTCACGACCGCCATTGAAGGCATAGGCAACGCCGGACAGCGGTTGCCGTCAATCAGAACATATTCCGGGGAAATTTTCAGGCCCGCTACCGCACGCTGCATCGCCAGCATCGTGGCATGCAGAATATTTAGCTCGTCGATCTCATGCGGCTCTGCGCGGCCAAGGCTCCAGGCCAGCGCTTTCTCTTTAATTTCATCGAAGAGCGCCAGTCGACGCTTTTCGGACAGTTTTTTGGAGTCGTTCAGCCCAATAATCGGGCGAGCAGGATCGAGGATCACAGCAGCGGTTACGACAGCGCCCACAAGAGGGCCGCGTCCGACTTCGTCCACACCCGCCACAAGGTGGGTGTGAGGGTAAACAAATTCCATCATTTTGCTAACTCCAGCACCGCATCGGCCGCTTGCTCATCAGCGTTACAGCGGATCAGTTGATGCAGTTCGCGGAAGGTATCATGCATCTGGTGGCTGGTTTTACCGTTGGCAAGCAGCGGCAGCAGCGCATCGGCTAACGCCTGCGGCTGGCACTCATCCTGCAACAGCTCTTTCACCAGCTCGCGCCCGGCAAGCAGGTTTGGCAGGGAGACATAATCCGTTTTCACCAGACGTTTTGCCAGCCAGAAGGTGAACGGCTTCATGCGATAGCCAACCACCATCGGGCATTTTGCCAGCATACATTCCAGCGCCGCCGTGCCGGAGGCCAGCAGCGCGGCATCACTCGCATACATCGCTTCCCGCCCTTTCCCGTCCAGAAGACGGACGTGGAGATCCGGGGCAACGTCCGCTTTGATCCGCTCAAACTGCTCGCGGCGTTTGGCATTCACCAGCGGCACGACCACTTCAAGATCGGGGTAGGTCTGGCGAAGAATCTGCGCGGTTTTCAGGAAATCGGCGCTGAGCATCTCCACTTCTGCACCACGGCTGCCCGGCAGCAAGGCCAGACAGTGCACATCATGGGGGATGCCCAGCGCGTCGCGCGCCGCGTTTTTATCCGGATCCAGCGGCATCGCATCCGCCATGGTATGGCCGATGAAGCGGCACGGAACGTTAAATCTGTCGTAAAACGCTTTTTCGAAAGGTAGAAAAGCCAGCACCAGGTTGGTGGACCGTCCAATTTTGAAAACGCGTTTCTGTCGCCACGCCCAGACGGACGGACTGACGTAGTGAATGGTTTTAATGCCCTGTTTTTTCAGATTGCCTTCGAGGGTAATGTTGAAATCAGGTGCATCGATACCGACAAACACATCGGGCTTGAGCTCGGTAAAGCGACGGGTGAGATCGGCACGGATGTGCAGCAAACGACGCAGGCGCCCAAGCACCTCAACGATGCCCATCACGGCCAGCTCTTCCATTTCGTACCAGGCTTCACAGCCTTCGGCCTGCATCAGCGGCCCAGCAACGCCAACAAAGCGTGCGTTAGGTACACGCGCCTTCAGCGCGCGGATGAGACCGGCACCAAGAATATCGCCGGAGGTTTCTCCGGCGACCAGGGCTATCGTAAGCGGACGACTGTCGACCATTAACGAATCAGACCCCTTGTTGAACGGTCAAAGAACTCCATGAACGCGTTCACTTCCGGGTGCTTATTCGCCAGCTCGGCAATTTCCGGCTTCGCCTCTTCCAGCGTTTTTCCGCTACGGTACAGCAGTTTATACGCGTTGCGGATGGCAGTAATCGCTTCGCGGCTAAAACCACGACGCTTGAGGCCTTCGATGTTCACGCCAAACGGCGTGGCATGGTTGCCCTGCGCAATCACATACGGTGGGACGTCCTGCGCCACACCGGAGCATCCGCCAACCATCACGTGCGCACCAATGATGCAGAACTGATGGACTGCGGTCATGCCGCCAATAATTGCGAAGTCATCAACCGATACGTGTCCTGCCAGCGTTGCGTTGTTGGCAAGAATACAGCGGTCACCCACGGTACAGTCGTGCGCGATATGCGCATTCACCATAAACAGGTTATCGCTGCCCACCTTCGTCAACCCACCACCCTGTACTGTTCCACGATGAATGGTGACGCTTTCGCGAATACGGTTACGATCGCCAATTTCCAGACGGGTCGACTCACCAGCATATTTTAAATCCTGGTTAACTTCGCCGATGGAGGCGAACTGATAGATCTCATTATTGCAGCCAATGGTCGTGTGACCATTCACGACAACGTGAGATTTCAGTACTGTACCCTCACCAATTTCGACATGGGGTCCAACAATACAAAACGGGCCAATGTGGACGTTAGCACCAATAATGGCACCGGTTTCCACAATCGCGGTAGGATGAATAAAGGCGGATTTATCAATCACGTATCAGGACTCCCGGCTACGAGCACACATCATCGTCGCTTCGCAAACAACTTTGCCGTCTACCAGCGCTACGCCTTTAAAGCGAGTCAGGCCACGACGCGTTTTTTCAAAAGTGACTTCCATGATCATCTGATCGCCAGGCACGACAGGACGCTTAAAGCGCGCTTCATCAATACCCGCGAAGTAATAAAGCTCACCTGGCTCCAGTTTGCCGACGCTTTTAAACGCCAGAATACCGGTAGCCTGAGCCATTGCTTCCAGAATCAACACACCCGGGAAGATAGGCTTACCAGGGAAGTGACCCTGGAAAAACGGCTCGTTCACGGAAACATTTTTCACTGCGCGCAGAAAACGACCTTCTTCAAAATCCAGCACGCGGTCTACCAGCAGAAACGGGTAGCGGTGCGGCAGAAGTTCTAAAATCTCTTCAATATGCAGAGTATGAGTGTCAGTAGTCAAAATACTCTTCCTGTCAAAATGTACTGATAACAATAATAACACGGCCTGCCGGTTTATTAGAAAGCCGACAGGCCGGGAAAAATAGCGTTAAACGGATGACGCTTAGTCTTGTTGATCGATCTTACGCTCAAGAGACTTGAGGCGCTTGCTCATATCATCAATGTTCATCACCAGAGCTGCTGTTTTACGCCATACCTTGTTGGGTTGGAGCGGAATGCCGGAGGAATAGACGCCAGGTTCAGTGATAGGACGCATAACCATGCCCATGCCCGTCACTGTGACCTTGTCGCATATTTCCATATGACCATTAATCACGCTCGCACCGCCAATCATGCAATAACGGCCAATTTTCAGGCTGCCAGCCATGATGACGCCACCCGCAACTGCGGTATTGTCGCCAATCACAACGTTATGCGCAATCTGGCACTGGTTATCGATGATAACACCATTGCCAATGATCGTGTCATCAAGCGCGCCACGGTCAATGGTGGTGCAGGCGCCGATCTCCACGCGATCGCCAATAATAACGCGACCAAGCTGTGGGATCTTTACCCAGTTACCGCGATCGTTAGCGTAACCAAAGCCGTCAGAACCGATCACGGTGCTGGACTGGACGAGGCAATTTTCACCAATTTCAACGTCATGATAAACGGACACATTGGCCCATAAACGGGTCCCGGCGCCGATTTTCGTATTTTTCCCAACGAAGCAACCTGGGCCAATAACGACGTTATCGCCCAGCACAACGCCGGACTCGATAACCGCATTCGCGCCAACGGCGACGTTGCTACCCAGCGTTGCCGTCGCATCAATCGCTGCACTGGCAGCAATGTCCTGCGCCGGCTGCGGCGTGGTATCAAGAATTTGAGCCATGCGTGCATACGTCAAGTAGGGATTTTTCACTACCAGCGCGCTTACAGTGGCAAATGGGAGGTCGTCCTGCGTCAGAACAACCGCTGACGCCTGGCATTGAGCCAGTTGCTCACGGTACTTAGGGCTTACCATGAAGGTAATCGTGCCAGCTTTAGCAGATTGCATGGACGCAACAGCGGTGATGACGATATCGCCATCACCGTGTAATTCTGCATCCAACTGCTGAGCTAAATCAGCCAGTCGAATTGAAGGCATTACTTATTTAACCTGTTTCAGAACATCAGCAGTGATGTCTTTAACATCTTTGCTGTTATAAGCAACGGCGTTCGCATCTACAACCAGATCGATGCTCTGATCGGCAGCCACTGCCTTAACAGCGGTCTGAATGCGAGTCACCAGCTTGCCGCGTTCTTCGTTAGAACGACGCTGACGATCCTGCTCGAAAGCCTGCGCTTTCTGGGAGAACGTCTGGCGCTGAGCCATTACGTCTTTTTCCAGCTTGCTGCGGTCGCTTGCTTTCATGGTAGAACCATCACGCTGCAGACGCTGCATTTTGGACTGAAGATCGTTTTCCATACCCTGCAGTTCGCTTGCACGGCCTTTGAATTCGTTTTCCAGAGTCGCAGAAACACCAGTCTTCTGTGCAACCTGCTGGAACAAATTACCCATGTTGACGATTGCAATTTTGTCTGCTGCCTGAGCAGAAGTTGCCATCGCTAAACCGAGACCTGCAGCTAATAACCACTTTTTCACAATTAACTCCTTACCATCCCATTGGCACCAGAAGGTACCGTTCTTTGCGTGGCAAGGCGACCGTGTTACCGATCGCCAGTTGTCAGCGCTACACTGCCAACGCATTCCTTTGCCGCGGATTATTACCAGGTTTTACCAATGTTAAACTGGAATTGCTCCGACTTATCTCCATCATATTTCTTAAACGGCTGGGCGTAAGAGAAGACCAACGGCCCCAGCGGTGACATCCATTGTAATGCGATACCGGCAGACATGCGAATATTGCTCGGATCGCTGTAGTCTGGAACGCCAGCATCACGCATCTGGGCGGTATTCTGCCAGTTGGTATCCCACACGGTACCCGCATCCCAGAAGAAGGAGGTACGGACCGAGTTCGCGTATTTATCGCTGATAAACGGCGTTGGGGTGATGAACTCCAGGCTGGCAACGGCCATGGCGTTACCGCCCACCGCGTCATTGGAGCTACAGACCTCAGAAGACGAGGATTTGTTACAGTTATCCTTGTCGTTACCACCGTAATAGACCGCTTTCGGACCAATGTTGTTGGACTGGAAGCCACGCACGGTACTGGAACCACCGGCATAGAAGTTTTCATAGAACGGCAGTTCTTTGCCGCCTAAACCATCGCCATAGCCCCAGCGGGTACGACCCAGCACTACCCACTTATGATCGTCATCGATCGGGAAGTAGGACGCGGTATCCAGCGTCACCTTGTAGAACTCGTTATCGGAGCCCGGCACGGTCACTTTACCGTTCAGGTTGACGCGAGAACCTTCCGTTGGGAAGTAGCCACGGTCGAGACGGTTATAGGTCCAGCCGTAGTTAAAGGTGAAGTCATCCGCCGCGAAGCCATTGTTATGACCATCTTTGCTGGTTGACTGCCCAATAGAGTCCAGATAACGCCACATCGCCACCTGCGGTTGCATGTTGGACAGGTCGTTATGCACGTAACCTAAGCCCGCACGCAGGGTGTTGTATTCATTAACCGGGAAGCCAAGCGTACCGTCTACACCGTAACTCTTGTTGGTGTAGGAAGACAGATCCGCGTCGTCTGCTTTAAAGTCGTTATAGAAGATACGACCGCCCAGGCTCACACCGTCAACGGTGAAGTATGGGTTAGTGACAGAGAACTCAGAATAGGTCTGGTAGTCGTTTTTGGTGCCGTTAATCCCGACAGAGTAACCCGTACCCAGCCAGTTATCCTGCTGCACGCCGACCTGGAAGCTGACGCCGCTTTCCGTACCGTAGCCCACACCGAAGTTGAAGCTACCGGTGTTGCGCTCTTTCACTTTATAGACGACATCAACCTGATCCGGGCTGCCCGGTACACGCTGGGTATCGGTATCCACCGTTTCAAAATAGCCCAGACGGTTCAGACGCTCTTTACCCTGATCAACGAGGTCGCTCCCCAACCATGCCCCTTCCATCTGACGCATTTCGCGACGCAGAACGGAGTCTTTGGAGGTGTCGTTACCGACGAAGCGGATCTTACGCACGTAGAAACGGTTGCCCGCATCCACATTTACATGCAGCTTAACGGTTTTATCCGCGTCGTTAATTTCCGGCTGCGTCTGTACGCGCGGGTAGGCATAACCATAGCGGCCGAGCAGCTTCTTAATGCTGTCTTCCATTTTGGTCACTTTGGAACCGCTATACAGTTCGCCTGGCTGAATTTTGGTCAGCGATTCGATTTCCGCAGAATGTCCGGCCAGGTTACCACTCACTTCAACACCCGAAAGCTTGTACTGATCGCCTTCAGTGATGTTAACCGTAATGTAGATGCCTTTCTTGTCCGGAGTCAGACTGACCTGAGTCGAGTCGATATTGAAACGCGCATAGCCACGATCGAGATAGTAGCTGCGCAGGGTTTCAAGGTCGCCCGCCAGTTTCTGCTTCTGGTATTTGCGATCGCCCACCACGTTCCACCACGGCACTTCGTCGCGCAGCTGGAAGGTGGAGATCAGTTCGTCGGTGCTGAACGCGTGGTTACCAACAATGTTGATCTGCTGGATCTTCGCAGAAACACCTTCCTGGAAGACCAGCTTCAGGTCAACACGGTTACGCGGCAGCGGAGTGACAACCGCTTTCACGCTGGCGCTGTATTTACCGACGCTGTAGTAGAAGTCTTCCAGACCTTTTTCAATGTCTGAAAGGGTTGTGCGGTCCAGGGATTCCCCCACACGAACACCGGATGCTTCAAGGTTCTGCTTGAGCATGTCATCTTTCACCGACTTGTTGCCGGAGAAAGTGATACTGGCGATCGTTGGACGTTCTTTTACCTGTACCAGCAGCGTATCACCATCGCGCAGGACGCGGACATCCTCGAAGTTGCCGGTGGCAAACAGAGCACGGATGGTGTTACTGATATCATCATCATTAACCGTATCGCCGGGGCGCACAGGCATACTGAGGAGGGCCGCACCAACGGCGACACGCTGAAGGCCTTCGAAATGAATGTCTTTCACTACGAACCCGTCAGCACCGTATACGGTGGCGCTGCTAAACAGCAGCGACGCTATGAGCAACTTTTTCATCGCCATCGTTATTATGCGTTCTTCCTAACTAACTCTCTTACAACCGAGAGAAATCATTGAAAAGTGCAAGCCCCATTAACAGCACCAGCAAAATCGAGCCAATGCGATAACTAAAGTCTTGAACTCGCTCGGATACCGGTCCGCCTTTTAGCTTTTCAATCGCTAAAAACAGCAGATGACCCCCGTCTAAAACGGGAAGCGGGAACAGGTTGATTATCCCAAGGTTCACGCTAATGAGCGCGAGGAACATGAGATAGTAAATCGCCCCGAACTCCGCTGACATCCCAGCCCCCTGAGCAATCGAAATTGGCCCACTGAGGTTGTTCAGTTTCACATCACCGGTTATCAATTTCCCCAACATGTTGACCGTCAGCTTCATCAGTTGCCATGTTTTATCCGTGGCTTCAAGGATGGCGCTGAACGGCCCATACTGGCGTATTGTCTTGTACTCATCTGGCAGCGGGATCACTTTTGGCACCACGCCTGCAAACCCTTCTGCCTTTTTGCCGACCGACTTCGTATCCGGGATCAGCGTCAGCGAAAGCGGACTGCCCTGCCTTTCAACTTCCAGCGCGAGAGACGTTCCCGGATTATCGCGCACCAGAGTAACAAAGGTCATCCACTCTGTTAATGGTTGACCATCGACTTTAACGATCCTGTCGCCCGCTTGCAAACCCGCTTTGCTCGCCGCCGAATTGGCCTGGACTTCGGCTAATACCGGCTCGATTTGCGGGCCGCGTGGACGAATGCCCAGCGCAGCGACGGGATCCTCTTTGTCTGGTTCGAAACGCCAGTGACGTAAATCGAGTACTTTGTCCTGACGCGCATCTGAACCAAACGGCGATACGCTGATGGTGGTCTGCGGATCGCCGATTTTGGCTACCAGCTGCAGTCGCACGGCATCCCAATCAGGGGTTTCGATGCCATCAATCGCTTTAAGTTCCATCCCGGATGTAATTTGCGCACTCGCCGCGATAGAGTTGGGCGCAATTTCACCCACTACCGGACGTACGCCAGGGACGCCGATGATAAACACCAGCCAGTAAGCGAAAATCGCAAAGATGAAGTTGGCTACCGGTCCGGCAGCAATGATGGCGGCGCGTTGTCCAACGGTTTTATTGTTGAATGCGCTGTGTCGCAGCTCTGGCGCGACGGGCTCGACGCGTTCGTCGAGCATTTTGACGTAGCCGCCCAGCGGAATAAGAGCGATGACAAATTCTGTGCCGTGACGGTCGGTGCGCGTCCAGAGTGATTTACCAAAACCGATGGAAAACCGCTCTACGCGCACGCCACAGCGGCGAGCAACCCAGAAATGGCCAAATTCATGCACGGTAATCAGTACACCCAGTGCAACAATGAACGCCGCCAGATTCCAGAGAATGCTCAGCATAAAACCTTCCGTTAAATCGTCCCGAATACCAGTAAAAGCAAACACGCAAACACGGGAACAGCCGCTGTCAGGCTATCAATGCGATCCAGTATGCCGCCATGCCCTGGAATCAGGTGTCCGCTGTCCTTAATCCCTGCTTCACGCTTAAACATACTTTCGGTTAAATCACCGAGCACTGAGGCAAGCGCAGCAAAAATCGAGCACACCAGCAGTATTGACGGTGCCACTTCAAGATTCGCCCAGACGCCGTAGCCCCAGGAGATGATCGCTGCCGTAAACAGGCCGCCGATGAATCCTTGCCAGGTTTTGCCCGGAGAAACCTTCGGCGCCAGCTTATGTTTGCCGAACAGTTTACCAAACATATAGGCCCCGGAGTCAGCCCCCCAGACCAGAATCATCACATAAAGCAGCCAGATCGCACCGCTGTAGTGATTTTCATCGTAGTGCCAGGCGCGCAGCGCAACCATACCCCAGAAAAAAGGAATAATTGTGAGCAAACCGAAAATCAGTCGCAGCACTTTTGAATGACGCCACAAAGCCGCTGAGCCTGGATAAAAAAGAACCAGCAACAGCGCCGCCACCCACCAGGCCAGCGATATCCACAAGGAACCGGCGACCAGCGGCTGATGAATATCATGATGATATTCAGGCAGCGTAAACAGCATTATGGCCAGGATAAAGCCACAAAGTACCGCAAGCCATACTCGCTGAGAGCGCGAGGTAAAGCCGCTAAACTGTCCCCATTCCCACGCGGCGAGCATGCACACCACCAGCGTGACAATCGCGAATCCCACTGGGGGCAGTAAAAACAGCGCCGCAATGACAATGGGTATTAATACAAAAGCGGAAATCAGGCGATACTTCAGCAAAAGCTACCCCCATCAGGCTTTGTCGCCACCAGGCTCGGTGCCGCCGAAACGACGCTCTCGATTGGCAAAGGCATGCAGCGCACCTTCAAAGTCTTGTTCATCAAAATCGGGCCAAAGAACATCCGTAAAGTAAAGTTCCGCATAGGCAATCTGCCATATCAAAAAGTTACTTATGCGATGCTCCCCCCCTGTCCTAATTACCAAATCCACAGGCGCCTGTTCATTCATGCAGATTTGCTTGCTCAGCGCCTCTTCATCAATTTGGTCGGGTCTCAACAGCCCTTCCTGAACCTGTTCGGCAAGATGCCGAACGCCCTGGATAATATCCCAGCGTCCACCGTAATTCGCCGCAATATTCAGCGTCAGACCGGTATTATTTTCCGTCAGCGCCTCTGCTTTACGAATCCGTTCCTGCAAACGTGAGTTAAAACGACTGGTATCGCCAATGATGCGCAGGCGGACGTTGTGGCGGTGCAGGCTTTTTACTTCGCTGTCTAGCGCCCACACAAACAGCTCCATCAACGCAGTCACTTCCTGCAGCGGTCGATTCCAGTTTTCACTGCTAAAAGCATAGAGCGTTAACGCATCAATGCCGTTGTTGGCGGCAAAAGAAACGGCGCGGCGAACGGATTTCGCCCCCGCTTTATGCCCAAAGGCTCGTATCTTCCCTTGTCTTTTCGCCCAGCGGCCATTGCCATCCATAATGATTGCTACATGACGGCAGCCATGAGCTGGCAAATTTTCGCTTATTGGTTGATTCGCAGACAACATAACGCGTTTTTTGTCCCTGAAAAGGATTTAACGGTACTCAGGAATACTGAAGCCTATACATAAAAAAGCCGTGTCAAACCACGGCTCACCTGACCACATTAAGTCAAATACCTGCGATCAGGTGGCGCAGACTATATCACTGAAGCCCAACGCTAACAAATAGCACGACGACTAGTGCTTGCTTTATCACCAGCTTGCGAGGCGTGTCACCTGTTGGCGCGCAATATTACGCGCAGATGCATCCACCGCCAGCACCTCTTCCACGCTTTGTGGTTCGCGCAAATCCATCTTCTCCAGTACCGATAAATTTAACGACGCGATATCGGTAAATCGAATTTGCTGATTCAGAAATGCTTCAACGGTAATTTCATTGGCTGCATTAAGTGCCGTCGTTGCCGCCTGCCCTTGGTCAAAGGCATTCATCGCAAGCTTCAGACACGGATAGCGGTCGTAGTCTGGTTCACTGAACGTCAGGGAACTTAGCTTGCAGAAATCGAGCGGCTTCACGCCGGATTTCACTCGATTTGGCCACGCCATAGAATGGGCAATCGGCGTACGCATGTCCGGCTCGCCAAGCTGTGCCAGCACGCTGCCATCCTGATAACGCACCATCGAGTGAATCACCGATTGCGGGTGAATCAGTACTTCCATCTGTTTCGCTGACGCATTAAACAGCCAGCGCGCTTCAATGTATTCCAGACCTTTGTTCATCATGGTGGCAGAATCAACGGAGATTTTACGCCCCATCGACCAGTTCGGATGACGGCACGCCTGATCCGGCGTCATGGCGCGCAGTTCAGACAGTGGCGTTTCACGAAACGGGCCACCAGACCCGGTTAGCAGAATAGACACTACGCCATTCTGCTCCAGGTCAGCGTACCCCAGGTTCTGCTGAAAAGGTTGCGGTAAACTCTGAAAAATCGCGTTGTGTTCGCTGTCGACCGGCAAAAGGCGCGCGCCGCGCTGCTTCACCGCATCCATAAAGAGGCGTCCACAGGTGACCAGCGACTCTTTATTGGCCAGCAGAACATCCTTACCGGCATCAATCGCGGCAAGCGTCGGCAATAATCCTGCCGCCCCGACGATAGCCGCCATCACCTGATCCACCTCATCCAGCGCCGCCATCTCGCAGGCTGCCTGTTGGCCACTCAGCACTTCGGTTCGGCTGCCCTTCTCAAGCAGCTGTGCTTTCAGCAGGCGTGCGCTCTCTTCGTCATCCATCACCGCGTAGCGAGGCGCAAACTCCAGGCACTGCTCGACCATTCGCTGCACATTCTTACCGGCCACCAGCGCTGTCACGGTGTAAAGTTCAGGATTATGGCGAACAACGTCGAGAGTGCTGCAACCGATAGAGCCGGTTGAGCCGAGGAGTGTTAAATGCTTCATGAGATGCCCGAAAAAGTTAGACCAGATAAAAGCAAAACGCCGCCAGCAAGACCCAAAGTCCCTCTGAACGGCGTTTATCAGTGTACGACAGAAATCAGAACTGCATCAGTTCCGCTTCTTTGTCTGCCAGCGCCGCATCAATTTTCTTGATGGCCGCGTCGGTCATTTTCTGAATGTCGTCCTGAGAACGACGATCGTCATCTTCACTGATCTCTTTTTCTTTCAGCAGCGCTTTTACTTTATCGTTCGCGTCACGACGGACGTTACGCACGGATACACGACCCTGCTCAGCTTCGCCACGCACGACTTTGATCAGATCTTTACGACGCTCTTCCGTCAGCGGAGGCAGCGGAACGCGGATGTCAGAACCCGCAGAGCTTGGGTTCAGACCGAGGTCAGAGGCCATGATCGCTTTCTCAACCGCCGGGCTCATAGAGCGATCGAACACGTTGATTTTCAGCGTACGGGTATCTTCTACCGTCACGCTCGCCAGCTGACGCAGCGGGGTTGGCGTACCGTAGTATTCTACGATGATGCCATCCAGCAGGCTTGGGGAAGCACGGCCGGTACGGATTTTGCTGATTTGGGTTTTGAACGCTTCTACGCATTTTTCCATGCGTACTTCAGCATCTTTTCTGATGTCGTTAATCACGTTACGAATCCTTGAAAACTTGTCTCAGGCAGACTATCCGCCAGCACAGCGCTACAGGTGTGCTAAGTATAGTCGCGTTTAATTCATGACAACGCCAAAGGCGCGCCCGGGTAAGATACCACTACAAAATAAAGCGGAATCTTACCTGTATTTATCGCCAACGGAAATTATTCCGTGATCAAAGTGCCTTCTTTTTCGCCCATGACTACGCGACGCAGTGCGCCAGGCTTGTTCATGTTGAAGACACGGATCGGCAGTTTGTGGTCGCGAGCCAGCGTGAAGGCGGCAAGATCCATCACTTTCAGCTCTTTATCCAGCACTTCGCTGTAGCTCAGCTGATCGTACATGGTGGCAGAAGGATCTTTTGCCGGGTCGGCAGTAAACACGCCGTCTACTTTAGTCGCTTTCAGAACCACATCGGCTTCGATCTCGATACCGCGCAGGCAGGCAGCGGAATCGGTCGTAAAGAACGGGTTACCCGTACCGGCGGAGAGGATCACCACGCGGTTGTTGCGCAGCAGGCTGATGGCTTCTGCCCAGCTGTAATTATCGCAAACGCCATTCAGGGGGATCGCGGACATCAGGCGGGCATTCACATAGGCGCGGTGCAGCGCGTCACGCATTGCCAGGCCATTCATAACGGTGGCCAGCATACCCATGTGGTCGCCCACAACGCGGTTCATCCCCGCTTTCGCCAGACCAGCGCCACGGAAAAGGTTGCCACCGCCAATGACCACGCCAACCTGGATACCCAGTTCGACCAGTTCTTTGATTTCCTGTGCCATGCGATCAAGGATGCTTGCGTCAATACCGAAGCCTTCCGATCCCTGCAGCGCTTCGCCACTCAGCTTAAGCAGAATGCGTTTGTACACGGGTTTTGCATTGGTAGCCATGTTTCTTTCCTGAGACTGTCAACGATTAAGATGGGGGTTAATTCTGGCGACATGATATGCCGCAAATCAGTACAGCGATACTGGAGCCTGTCTGATTTCCTGTGACGGGTGACAAAAAGAAGCCGCCCTCAGGCGGCTCCTTTTCAATCATTAAGACTGCTTGGACATTGCAGCAACTTCTGCTGCGAAGTCAGTCTCAACTTTCTCGATGCCTTCGCCCACTTCGAAGCGGATGAAGCCAGTTACGTCAGCGTTGTGCTCTTTCAGCAGCTGAGCAACAGACTTGCTTGGGTCCATTACGAATGGCTGGCCAGTCAGAGAAACTTCGCCGGTGAATTTCTTCATGCGGCCTTCAACCATTTTCTCTGCGATTTCTTTTGGCTTACCAGACTGCATCGCGATGTCCAGCTGAACCTGGTACTCTTTTTCTACCACTTCAGCAGATACGTCTTCTGGCTTAACGAATTCTGGTTTGCTTGCAGCGATGTGCATTGCCAGCTGTTTAACCAGCTCTTCGTCAGCGCCTTTAGCCGCAACCAGAACACCGATACGTGCACCGTGCTGGTAAGAGCCCAGAACGTCACCTTCCAGAGAAGATACGCGACGGATGTTGATGTTCTCACCGATTTTAGCAACCAGCGCAACACGTTCTTCTTCGAACTGTGCTTTCAGAACTTCAACGTCAGTGATTTTGCCAGCAACAGCTGCGTCCAGAACTTTGTTCGCAAATGCCTGGAAACCACCATCTTTAGCAACGAAGTCAGTCTGGCAGTTAACTTCCAGAATGATGCCGTAGTTGCCGTCGATTTTAGTGATGATCACGCCGTCAGCAGCAACGTTGCCTGCTTTTTTAGCTGCTTTGATCGCACCGGATTTACGCATGTTTTCGATTGCCAGCTCGATGTCGCCGTTCGCTTCAGTCAGCGCTTTTTTGCAATCCATCATGCCTGCGCCAGTACGCTCGCGCAGCTCTTTTACCAGGGATGCGGTAATTTCAGCCATTCTTAAATCCTCGGGAGATGTGAACTGCCCGGCCGGGGCCAAACAGTGTAAATTGAAAAAAGGGGCCGGTAATGGGCCCCTATTCATACACGGTACTAATAAGGGGTAAAACCTTATTATTCAGCTTCTACGAAGCTTTCTTCCGCCTGAGAAGCCAGATCCTGGGAACGGCCTTCACGAACGGTAGCAGCTACAGCGCTCAGGTACAGGCTAACAGCACGGATTGCGTCGTCGTTACCCGGGATAACGAAGTCAACACCGTCCGGATCGGAGTTGGTATCAACGATAGCGAATACCGGGATACCCAGGTTGTTAGCTTCTTTGATTGCGATGTGCTCGTGGTCTGCATCGATTACGAACAGCGCGTCTGGCAGGCCGCCCATATCTTTGATACCGCCCAGGCTGTTTTCCAGCTTGTCCAGTTCACGGGTGCGCATCAGCGCTTCTTTCTTAGTCAGCTTGTCGAAAGTACCGTCCTGAGACTGGGTTTCCAGATCTTTCAGGCGTTTGATGGACTGACGAACAGTTTTCCAGTTGGTCAGCATGCCGCCCAACCAGCGATGGTTCACGAAGAACTGGTCGCAGCTGTTAGCAGCATCTTTCACAGCTTCGCTTGCAGCGCGCTTAGTACCAACGAACAGAATCTTACCTTTACGGGAAGAGATCTTGTTCAGCTCAGCCAGGGCTTCGTTGAACATTGGTACAGTTTTCTCAAGGTTGATGATGTGAACTTTGTTACGCGCGCCGAAGATGAAAGGCTTCATTTTCGGGTTCCAGTAACGGGTCTGGTGACCAAAGTGAACACCAGCCTTGAGCATGTCGCGCATGGAAACAGTTGCCATGTTTAAAACCTCTATATTGAAAGTTGGGGTTATGCCTCCACGTATCCCATATTACCGACCCCGAAGGGCACCCCGGAATATGTGCCGATACGTGTGTGTTGTTACACAAAGTGAGATTTGTCGCTCCCGTCCAGCCTGTGTATCTGAGATGGATCGGAAGTCCGGCGCGCTTTATACCACAAAACACGACCAGAAACCAACAGTTGTTGGCTGTGAGTGCTGTTAATGATTCTCAATTTGGCACGGGGCGTGCCTGACTGATACCATTGACGACACTTAGACTAGTATTGTCGAAAAAATCGACACCGATGGACAGATTACATGGCTATCTCTATTAAGACACCTGAAGAAATTGAAAAGATGCGCGTTGCCGGTCGTCTGGCCGCGGACGTGCTGGAAATGATCGAACCGTTCGTGAAGCCGGGCGTCAGCACCGGTGAACTGGATCGCATCTGTAACGACTATATCGTGAACGAGCAGCACGCGGTTTCCGCCTGCCTTGGCTACCACGGTTTCCCGAAATCCGTCTGCATCTCTATTAATGAAGTGGTGTGTCACGGCATCCCGGACGACGAAAAGCTGCTGAAAGATGGCGACATCGTTAACATCGACGTGACCGTCATCAAAGACGAGTACCACGGTGACACCTCAAAAATGTTCATCGTTGGCAAGCCGACTATTCTTGGCGAGCGCCTGTGCAAAGTGACGCAAGAGAGCCTCTACCTGGCGCTGAAAATGGTGAAGCCGGGTATTCGCCTGCGCACCATCGGTGCAGCCATCCAGAAGTTTGTGGAAGCAGAAGGGTTCTCCGTGGTTCGCGAGTACTGCGGTCACGGCATTGGTCGCGTCTTCCATGAAGAGCCGCAGGTTCTGCACTATGATGCCGATGACGGCGGCGTGGTGCTGCAAAAAGGCATGACCTTCACCATCGAGCCGATGGTCAACGCGGGTGACTACCGCATCCGCACCATGAAAGACGGCTGGACGGTGAAAACCAAAGACCGGAGCTTGTCTGCGCAGTACGAGCATACTATTGTGGTAACCGACAACGGCTGCGAAATTATGACGTTGCGCAAGGATGACACCATCCCGGCGATACTGACGAACATTGAGTGATAAGAAGCCGGCAAATGCCGGCTTTTTTAATGGCGATAGCTTTTTCTTATGGGTGGCGCACGATGAGTAATCTTTTACCCGAACAGTATGCTAACACAGCCCTTCCCACCCTCCCCGACCAGCCCGATAACCCGGGCGTCTGGCCATCGCACGAGCTGTCCTGCGCCCACATTAAAGCCCATATGGAAACGTTCCATCGCTGGCTGGGCAGCGCGTTTGACGCCGGCGTCTCCGCCGAGCAGCTCATCGAAGCGCGTACCGAATTTATCGACCAGCTGCTGCAGCGCCTGTGGATCGAGTACGGATTTGGTCAGGTGAGCGACGTCGCGCTGGTTGCCGTCGGGGGCTATGGCCGCGGCGAGCTGCATCCGCTTTCCGATATCGACCTTCTGATCTTAAGCCGCAAAAAGCTGCCGGACGAACAGGCGCAAAAAATTGGTGAACTGCTGACGCTGCTCTGGGACGTGAAGCTGGAGGTTGGCCACAGCGTGCGCACCCTGGAAGAGTGTCTGCTGGAAGGATTATCTGACCTGACCGTCGCCACCAACCTGATTGAAACCCGTCTGCTGATCGGCGACGTCGCGCTGTTCCTGGAGCTGCAAAAACACATCTTCAGCGACGGCTTCTGGCCGTCAGAAAAGTTCTTCGCCGCAAAGGTCGAGGAGCAAAACCAGCGCCACCAGCGCTACCACGGCACCAGCTATAATCTTGAACCCGATATAAAAAGCAGCCCCGGCGGCCTGCGCGATATCCACACGCTGCAGTGGGTCGCCCGCCGCCATTTTGGCGCCACCTCGCTGGACGAGATGGTCGGCTTCGGCTTCTTAACCGAGGCGGAGCGTAACGAGCTGAACGAGTGCCTGCATCTGCTCTGGCGCATCCGCTTTGCCCTGCATCTGGAGGTCACCCGCTACGATAACCGTCTGCTGTTTGACCGCCAGCTCAGCGTAGCGCAGCGGCTAAATTATCAGGGCGAAGGTAACGAGCCGGTTGAGCAGATGATGAAGGATTTCTTCCGCGTCACCCGTCGGGTGACCGAGCTGAACCAGATGCTGCTGCAGCTATTCGACGAGGCCATTCTGGCCCTGACGGCGGACGAAAAGCCGCGACCGATTGATGACGAATTCCAGCTGCGCGGCACGCTTATCGATCTGCGCGACGAAACGCTGTTCATCCGCGAGCCGGAAGCGATTCTGCGGATGTTTTATACCATGGTGCGCAACAGCACCATCACCGGGATCTACTCCACCACCCTGCGCCACCTGCGCCACGCGCGCCGCCATCTGACGCAGCCGCTGTGCTATATCCCGGAAGCGCGCTCGCTGTTCCTGAGCATGCTTCGCCACCCGGGCGCCGTCAGCCGAGGCCTGCTGCCGATGCACCGCCACAGCGTGCTGTGGGCCTATATGCCGCAGTGGTCGCACATCGTCGGGCAAATGCAGTTCGATCTGTTCCACGCCTACACGGTGGATGAACACACAATCCGCGTGATGCTCAAGCTGGAAAGCTTTGCGAAAGAAGAGACGCGCTCCCGCCACCCGCTGTGCGTCGAGCTGTGGCCGCGGCTCACCCATCCGGAACTGATCCTGATTGCCGCCCTGTTCCACGATATCGCCAAAGGCCGCGGCGGTGACCACTCGGTGCTCGGCGCGCAGGACGTGCTGAAATTTGCCGAACTGCACGGCCTGAACTCGCGTGAAACGCAGCTGGTGGCCTGGCTGGTGCGTCATCACCTGCTGATGTCGGTCACCGCACAGCGTCGTGACATTCAGGATCCGGAGGTGATCAAGCAGTTCGCCGAAGAGGTCCAGACGGAAAACCGTCTGCGCTATCTGGTCTGCCTGACGGTGGCCGATATCTGCGCCACCAACGAAACCCTTTGGAACAGCTGGAAGCAGAGCCTGCTGCGCGAGCTGTACTTCGCCACCGAAAAACAGCTGCGTCGCGGGATGCAAAATACCCCGGACATGCGCGAGCGCGTGCGTCATCATCAGCTTCAGGCGCTGGCGCTGCTGCGCATGGACAACATTGATGAAGAGGCGCTGCATCAGATTTGGGCCCGCTGCCGCGCCAACTATTTTGTCCGCCACAGCCCAAACCAGCTTGCCTGGCACGCGCGGCATCTGCTGAAGCACGATCTCTCCCAGCCGATGATCCTGCTGAGCCCGCAGGCCACCCGCGGCGGGACGGAGATTTTCATCTGGAGCCCTGACCGACCTTATCTGTTTGCAGCGGTCTGCGCCGAGCTGGACAGGCGTAACCTGAGCGTTCACGACGCGCAGATTTTCACTACCCGCGACGGCATGGCGATGGACACCTTTATCGTGCTGGAGCCGGACGGCAGCCCGCTGTCGTCGGACAGGCATGAAGGGATCCGTTTTGGTCTGGAGCAGGCCATTACCCAGCGCAGCTGGCAGCCCCCGCAGCCGCGTCGCCAGCCGGCGAAATTGCGCCACTTTACCGTCGATACCGAGGTCAATTTCCTGCCGACCCACACCGACCGTAAATCGTTCCTGGAGCTGATCGCGCTCGACCAGCCGGGGCTGCTTGCCCGCGTCGGCCAGGTTTTTGCCGATCTGGGAATTTCGCTTCATGGAGCCCGAATTACAACCATTGGCGAGCGAGTAGAAGATTTATTTATAATCGCGACAGCGGACCGGCGTGCCCTTAATAATGACCTGCAGCTTGAAGTGCAACAACGGTTGACAGCAGCCCTCAATCCAAACGATAAAGGGTGATATGTTTTTTAGTGAAATGGAAAGAGTAAACAATGCAGCAGTTACAGAACGTTATTGAGTCCGCTTTTGAGCGTCGCGCCGAGATTACCCCGGCAAATGTGGATACCGTGACCCGTGAAGCGGTAAACCAGGTGATTTCCCTGCTGGATTCCGGCGCGCTGCGCGTGGCAGAAAAAATCGACGGTCAGTGGGTCACTCATCAATGGCTGAAGAAGGCCGTGCTGCTCTCTTTTCGCATCAACGATAACCAGGTTATCGACGGCGCAGAAAGCCGCTACTTCGATAAAGTGCCGATGAAGTTCGCTGACTACGACGAAGCGCGTTTCCAGAAAGAAGGCTTCCGCGTGGTACCGCCTGCGGCAGTGCGTCAGGGCGCCTTTATCGCCCGCAACACCGTGCTGATGCCATCCTACGTGAACATCGGCGCCTACGTTGACGAAGGCACCATGGTTGATACATGGGCCACAGTGGGTTCCTGCGCGCAGATCGGTAAAAACGTTCACCTGTCCGGCGGCGTGGGCATCGGTGGTGTTCTGGAGCCGCTGCAGGCTAACCCGACCATCATCGAAGACAACTGCTTCATCGGCGCGCGCTCTGAAGTGGTTGAAGGCGTGATCGTAGAAGAAGGTTCCGTGATCTCCATGGGCGTTTACATCGGTCAGAGCACCCGTATTTACGACCGTGAAACCGGCGAAGTGCATTACGGTCGCGTTCCGGCCGGCTCCGTGGTGGTTTCCGGCAATCTGCCGTCAAAAGATGGCAAATACAGCCTGTACTGTGCGGTTATCGTGAAGAAAGTGGATGCGAAAACGCGCGGTAAGGTGGGCATCAACGAGTTGCTGCGCACCATCGATTAATCGGGTATAACAAAAAGCGGGGGCAACCCCGCTTTTTTTATATCTGAGGGTGGCGAAAATAGATTTTTTCGTTAATTATTCAAAGGTTATGTTGAGATCAAGGGTACCGCTATGTACGATAATCTGAAAAGTCTGGGCATTACCAATCCTGATGAAATTGATCGTTACAGCCTCCGTCAGGAAGCCAATAACGATATTTTGAAAATCTATTTTCACAAGGATAAAGGAGAGTTTTTCGCCAAAAGCGTGAAGTTTAAATATCCACGCCAGCGTAAGACCGTTGTTGCTGACGGCGTAGGTCAGGGATACAAAGAAGTACAGGAAATCAGCCCTAACCTGCGCTATGTGATCGACGAACTCGATCAGATCTGCCAGCGCGACCGCACCGAAGTCGATCTCAAGCGTAAGATCCTTGACGATCTGCGTCACCTTGAAAGCGTTGTGACCAACAAGATCAGCGAGATTGAAGCGGATCTTGAGAAGTTAACGCGCAATAAATAAGCCGTTTTATTGCCCGGTGGCGCTTCGCTTACCGGGCCTACGAACGCATGTAGGCCGGGTAAGGCGAAGCCGCCACCCGGCAAAAAGCATCATCTCTGTTCGTCAAGCTGCAGCGCCACATACAGCAGCAGCCTGTCGTCAAAATTCCCCAGGTCCAGCCCCGTCAGCTCTGAAATCCGGTTTAACCGATACTCAAGGGTATTGCGGTGAATAAACAGCGCCTTCGAGGTCGCCAGCGGCTGCACGTTATGGCGGAACCACGCCTGCAGCGTCCGGCGCAGCAGGCCGTTGTTGTCCATGGCTTTCAGACGCGCCAGGGGCCGCGCCAGCTCGTTGGCCTGCCAGCCTCCGCGCAGGCTGTCGAGCAGCACCGGCAGCATCAGGTCCTGATAGAAGTAGCTCCGGCTCTCCGGCATCCGCTGCTTGCCCACCATCATGGTGGTGCGCGCGGTACGCCAGGAGCGGGCGATGCTGCCCGGCCCGGTAAAGTAGTTGCCCAGCGCAACGCGAAAACGCAGCTGGCCATTCTCCTTCATGCGGGAGATCAGCAGCTCCACGCGACGGCGATGATCGTCCGCATCCCAGCGGCCAAACGCATTGAGCGCCGGTTTGAGCACCACCATTTCCGTCAGGGAAACGATCGCCACCAGGTTATCGCGCTCCGGCGTCGCCAGCGCATTTTGCAGCTGCTGCAGCTCGGCCATCGCGCTGTCCACGCCAAGCTGGCCGCTGTCGACCTCAATGACCGCCACCACGCGCGGCTGGTTCAGATCGATCCCCAGACGCTGCGCCCATTCGCTGAGTGCAGGCGTATGTTCTTCCGCCTGAATGAGGTTCATCACCAGCTCTTCACGCAGGCGGCTATCTTGAGCCAGCAGGTGCATCAGGCGCGACTGCTCCAGCATCATCTCTGCCGTCATGCAGACCAGCTCGCCGTATTTTCGCAGAGACTCCGGCTCGCCGGTCAGGCCGATGACCCCGACAATCTCGCCTTCAAGGCGCAGCGGGAGGTTGATGCCCTGGCGAACGCCGTGCAGGTGTTTCGCTACCGCATCGTCGATATCCACGACCCGCCCCTGAGAAAGCACCAGCAGCGCACCTTCGTGCAATTCCCCTATACGCTCACGATCGCCGCTGCCAATAATGCGCCCACGGGCATCCATTACGTTGATATTGGTATCAATGATGCGCATGGTGCGCGCCACGATATCCTGCGCCATTTTGGTATCAAGATGCCAGCCAGCCATGGAATCCTCCTTTGAGCAGAGCTCAAGCATAGGGAAGTTCAGTATCGGCTGCATTGTGCGAATGCACAAAGAGAGAGGAAGATGTATGGAGTTGTGCTAAGCGTCACAGAAACGAGAAAGCCCCTGCGAACAGGGGCTTAAGAGGATTACTGCATCAGCAGGTAGATAGAGGTATCACCACGCTGGATATTCAGCGCCAGCACGGACGGCTTGCTGTCGAGAATTTTGCGCAGTTCAGCGATGTTTTTCACCGGCTGCTGGTTAGCACCCATAATCACATCGCCTTTTTTCAGGCCAATGCGGGCTGCCGGTGAGTTCGCCTTCACGTTGTTCACCACCACGCCTTTATCTGCGCCTTTGTTGCTCATCTCAGCCCCTTCAATACCGCTGAAGATGGTGCTGGAATCCACCTGATTCTGGCTGCTCTGCTGCAGCTCCAGGCTCACGTTAACCGGCTTACCGTCGCGCAGCAGGCCGAGGGTCACTTTGCTGCCAATCGGCATTGAGCCCACTTCGGCGCGCAGCGCGGCAAAGCTGCTGATCGGCTTACCGTTCAGGGAGGTGATCACGTCACCTGCCTTAATGCCCGCTTTTGCCGCAGAGGAGTTCGGCATCACCTGGCTGACGAATGCCCCGCGCTGAGCGTCAACTTTCATCGCCTTAGCCAGCTCGGAGTTCAGTTCCGTACCGAGGATACCCAGCTCGCCGCGTTTCACCTGGCCGTACTGCACCATCTGCGCGGTCAGGTTTTTCACCATGTTGCTCGGAATAGCAAAGCCGATACCGATGTTGCCGCCGTCCGGGGCCAGGATCGCGGTGTTGATACCGATCAGCTCGCCGTTCAGGTTCACCAGCGCACCGCCGGAGTTACCGCGGTTGATCGCCGCATCCGTCTGGATGAAGTTCTCGTAGTTTTCAGCGTTCAGGCCGCTACGGCCCAGCGCAGAGACGATGCCCGAGGTCACGGTTTCACCCAGACCGAACGGGTTACCGATCGCCACGGTATAGTCACCGACGCGCAGCGCGTCAGAGTCGGCAAGCTTAATCGCCGTCAGGTTTTTCGGATCCTGAATCTGAATCAGCGCGATGTCGGAGCGCGGATCTTTACCCACCACCTTGGCGTCGAACTTGCGGCCATCGCTCAGCTGAACCTTAATGGTGCTGGCGTTATCAACAACGTGGTTATTGGTGACGACGTAGCCTTTAGCGGCATCAATAATCACCCCCGAGCCAAGCGCCATGAATTTCTGCTGCTGGCCGCCGCCGCCCTGGCCGTCATCCCCGGCACCGCCGCCCTGGCAGAACGGCGAGCTCTGGAATGGCGAACCGTCCTGGCAGAACGGTGAGTTGTCACCGAAGAACTGCTGGAAGTTACGCGGCATGCGCGGCGTATTGACGGTCGTGCTACCCTCAACGTTAATACTCACCACCGATGGCATCACTTTTTCGAGCATCGGTGCCAGGCTTGGCATCTGCTGCGCGGTTGCTGCCGACGACGCGGTCTCGGCTGCAGTAGCAGTCAGAGGAGACAGCGCTAAACCTAAACTCAGAGCCAGTGCACTCATTGCTAATGTGGTTTTTTTCATGTTTCTTAATCTCGATTTACAGGTAACGCAAAATTGCTGTGTAACTCAGATTCATTTTATACCGCTTAGTTCCGGCGATAAGTTTATGGAAAAGGTAAAAATTTATTGGCCGTCTTTACAAAACTCCGACGTTATTCCACCGCCATGAGCTTGCGGTATTCATCCCAGGCATACAAATCCGTCATGCCGCTGATATAGTCCTGAATAAGGCGGCAGCGATAATAATATTCCATCACCGGCCATTGGGAAGAATGGCGATCCAGCTTGCCAATAGCTTCGACATACGCCAGACGATGCCGGGTAGAGAGTTTCTGATAAAGCCGCGATTCAATCGGGATCCGGCGCACGCGCTCGTGTTCCACCAGCTCGCTGAATTCCTCGGCCGACAGCTGGAGCAGCGGGGAATAAATTTCCAGTAAGCCACTGATGACCCGATAGCCCTGCAGTTCTAATTGCTCGACATCCGGATGGCTGAATACATGCCGCATCGCCACATGTTTATAAAGCTCAAGGAGTTGGCTGAAACTGCTGTCGTCTTCCAGCAGCGCGTGGTTGAATTCCCCGCTGAAGATGAGCGGCAAATTATCAATAAAGCGCGACGCCGCATACGGTACCAGTTTATTTAATGTATTGACCCGCAAATACATAAAGAACTGGTCTTCCGTACTGCGGCTTAACGTATTTGAACGCGATTTTTCCCAGGCATTTTCGACCACCTGAGCAAACAGCGAGCCTTTTTCATGAGTGCCCCAGGCCGCATAAAGATGCTGATACAGCTCCTCGACGCTGAAGATTCTTTTCTCCACGGCGTCTTCCAGGTCGGCCACGCAATAGGAAATATCATCCGCGGCTTCCATAATCCAGGTCAATGGAAAGCGGCCGTTTGGCGTCAGCGAAAGTTCTTTACGCAGCCGTTCAATATAGGCCTCTTCGGACAGGTAATAGCCCGGCTTTTTCATTAAATAGCTGTGGGACGCGGGCGTCTCCCCCATCCACCACGCGGGGCGCGTATATTTCAGAATGCAGCCAACCTGTGCCCAGGTCAGGTTCATGCGCATCAGGGAATGAACCAGCCGGATCCCCTGCGCGTTGCCCTCAAAGTGGCAGAGATCCTGACGTACTTTGCGGCGCAGATCGTTAAGCCCGTCCTCGCCTTCACGCAGGCGTAAATCCCGAACGGTGCAGCGGTCATCGCTCAGCGGCTGGCTTAACGCATCCGAAGGATGAAGCCGCTGTTTAAACCAGTCATTGATTGCCGCCTCGCCAAAGTGGCCGAAAGGCGGGTTGCCGATGTCATGCATCAGGCAGGCCATCTCAACGATGCTCTCGAAGGGCCCCGTCAGCTCGTCAAGCCCATAGGTTTCCAGTAAACGCTGCTCTTTAAGACGGCTCAAAATCTCTTTGGCAATGTAGCGCCCAACCTGCTGCACTTCCATTGAGTGGGTTAAGCGCGTGCGCACCGCGGCGTTACGTTCCAGCGGGAACACTTGGGTCTTTTGCTGCAGACGGCGAATGGCGGGCGAGTTAATGATTCTCCCGCGATCGCTTTCGAAGATACGCAGGATCTCATGTTCGCTCTTGTCGCCCTGCGGCGAACGGAAACGTCGGTGCCAGTTAATTTTGGTACGAAAATCGATTGGTGACATGTGCTCCCCCGCGTGAGAATGCGTTTCCCCTTAACCGCATGATAGACTATGCATCTTAACAAGGCACATCGCGAGTAAATCTATGAAAATCGGCATTATTGGTGCAATGGAAGAAGAAGTTACGCTGCTGCGTGACAAAATTGAGAACCGTCAGACCCTCTCTCTGGGGGGTTGTGAGATCTACACCGGCCAGCTGAACGGTGTTGAGGTGGCTCTGCTGAAATCAGGCATCGGTAAAGTAGCTGCTGCGCTGGGTGCAACCCTGCTGCTTGAGCGCTGCAAGCCGGACGTTATCGTTAACACCGGCTCTGCGGGCGGCCTGGCGCCGACGCTGAAAGTGGGTGATATCGTGGTTTCCGACGAAGCGCGTTACCACGATGCCGACGTCACCGCATTTGGTTACGAATACGGTCAGCTTCCGGGATGTCCTGCGGGTTTTAAAGCTGACGACAAGCTGATTGCGGCGGCAGAGACCTGCATTGCAGAACTCAACCTCAACGCGGTACGCGGTCTGATCGTTAGCGGTGATGCCTTCATCAACGGCTCCGTTGGGCTGGCAAAAATCCGCCATAACTTCCCTCAGGCGGTGGCCGTTGAGATGGAAGCGACCGCGATTGCGCACGTTTGCCATAACTTTAACGTACCGTTCGTGGTGGTTCGCGCCATCTCTGACGTGGCAGACCAGCAGTCCCACATCAGCTTCGACGAGTTCCTGACCGTTGCGGCAAAACAGTCCACCGTGATGGTGGAACGCCTGGTGCAGAACCTGGCACGTGGCTAAACATACCGTCAGGGCGCTGGTCGCCCTGCTTCTTCTCGCCCCGCTGTGGCTCTATGCCGTACCGCGCGTGATTACGCTCTCCCCTGCAAATACGGAACTGGCCTTTGCCGCCGGGATCACGCCGGTTGGCGTGAGCAGCTATTCGGATTACCCGCCGCAGGCTGCGGGTATTGAACAGGTGGCCACCTGGCAGGGGATGAACGTTGAGCGCATCGTGGCGCTCAAGCCGGATCTCGTGCTGGCCTGGCGGGGCGGCAACGCCGAGCGGCAGGTCAACCAGCTTGCCTCGCTAGGCATCAAGGTCATGTGGATTGATGCCGTCAGCATTGAGCAGGTCGCTCAGGCACTGCGCGCCCTCGCCCCTTATAGCCCTGCGCCCAAAAAAGCCGAGGCTGCGGCGAACCAGATGCTGAGCGACTATGCCGCGCTGAAATCCCAATACGATACCCCTGCGAGAAAACGCATCTTCCTGCAGTTTGGCAGCCAGCCGCTGTTCACCACCGGAAAAGGGTCGATTCAGAACCAGGTGCTGGAAGTCTGCGGGGGTGAAAACATTTTTGCAGCCAGCCGGGTGCCGTGGCCTCAGGTAAGCCGTGAGCAGGTTCTGGCACGCCAGCCGCAGGCCATCGTCGTGGTCGGAAATGCGAGCGAAATTCCCAAAATTGAACAATTCTGGCAAAAGCAGCTAAAAATACCGGTCATACCCCTCAACAGCGACTGGTTTGAACGCGCCAGCCCGCGTATTATCCTCGCCGCAAAACAGCTCTGTGCCGCGCTGGCAGAGAGTCACTAACAGAAGACCTTTTTCGAGGATTTAACGATGCTCGTTTATTGGCTGGATATTCTTGGCACAGCCGTTTTTGCTATCTCCGGCGTCCTGCTCGCCGGAAAGCTACGCATGGATCCGTTTGGCGTGCTGGTGCTGGGCGTGGTGACCGCCGTCGGCGGCGGGACGATCCGCGACATGGCGCTGGCGAATGGCCCGGTGTTTTGGGTGAAAGATCCGACCGATCTGGTGGTCGCGATGGTCACCTGCCTGTTAACCATCGTGCTGGTTCGCCAGCCGCGCAGATTACCCAAGTGGATATTGCCGGTACTGGATGCCGTCGGTCTGGCCGTGTTTGTCGGTATTGGCGTCAATAAGGCGTTTAATGCGGGTACCGGTCCGATGGTGGCAATCTGCATGGGCGTGTTAACCGGCGTGGGCGGCGGGATCATTCGCGACATTCTGGCGCGCGAAGTGCCGATGATCCTGCGTACTGAAATTTACGCAACGGCCTGCATTGCGGGCGGGATTGTTCACGCGACTGCGTACTACACCTTTGCAATCCCGCTGGAAAATGCCGCGATGCTGGGGATGGTCGTGACGCTGGTGATTCGTCTGGCGGCGATACGCTGGCACCTCAAGCTGCCGACGTTTGCGCTGGATGAAAATTCAAGATAGGCGTCGTTTATAAGCCCGGTGGCGCTTCGCTTACCGGGCCTACAATCCGCATTCAGGCTTAAATGCTGAACGAAGAACCACACCCGCAGGTGCTTGTCGCGTTCGGGTTGGTCACCACAAAGCGCGATCCTTCCAGACCCTCGGTGTAATCTACCGAACCACCCACCAGATATTGCAGGCTCATCGGGTCAACCACCAGCGCGACGCCCTGTTTCTCGATGGTCATATCGCCATCGTTAACCTGATCGTCAAAGGTAAAACCATACTGGAAGCCGCTGCAGCCGCCACCGGTAATATAAACACGCAGTTTCAGATCCGGATTGTCTTCGTCGGCAATCAGGGTTTTCACTTTGTTGGCTGCTGCTTCGGTAAACTCCAGCGGCACAGCTACATCATCACTCATCTTATGCTCCCATGAATACTGCTACTGCCATTGGGCAAAATTCACCCAATTCTTTGTGTCATTATCTAATACCCTGGTAATTCATTCAAGTATTCTGCGTGGCGGCCCGCTCAGCCTCTTGTTTTGCCAGGGTACGCGCGAGGATGGTGGAGTATAGCGGTTTTCCACCCAGGAATTGGGCTAATAGTGTCGCGCCGAGACAGGTAATGATCATTGGCAAAATGAGCTGGTAATTGTCCGTCATCTCCAGCACCAGCACGATCCCGGTCAACGGCGCACGCAGTGAGGCGGCCAGCAGCGCCCCCATTCCGGCCACCGCAAAGGTCCCGGCGTCAAGATGATAGGCGGGAAAACCCGCTTCAGCCGCCATACCAAACGCGGTGCCCAGCAGCGTACCCAGCGCCAGCATCGGGGCGAATATCCCGCCGGGCGCGCCGGAGGAAAAGCAGAGCACCGTCGTGATGACGCGGGAGATAAACATAAACAGCAGCAGACCGACGCTGAAGTTCCCCGCCGCCGCAATGGGGATCAGCCCGAACCCGCCGCCTGCGGCATTCGGCTCAATAAAGCCAAGCACGCCGCACATTCCGCCCAGCAGGCCGCCCATCAGCACCCATTTCGTGGTGTTCCCGCCGTGAATGCGCTGGAACATATCCTGAGCGCGCAGGATAAAGGTGTTAAACAGCGGCCCCACGACGCCAAAAACCATGCCGAGGATCAGGTAAAGCCACAGGGTGTTGACCGGGGCGTTGGTCAGCTTGCCCACCTCAATCACCGCCCCCTCGCCATTAAAGAGGCGAAAGACAATGCTCGACATAATGACGCCGGTAAACACCGCTTTTATGGAGATCAGGTTGTAGCGAAACTGCGCGCGCATCTCTTCGATAATGAACAAGATGCCCGCCAGCGGCGCGTTAAACGCGGCTGAAAGCCCCGCCGCCGCGCCGGTGGCCAGCAGCGTATGGCGCGCTTCGGCGCTTCGCATGCGAAACAGATCGCCCACCATGCGGCCGACGTTGCCCCCCAGCTGCACCGTTGGCCCTTCCCTGCCCAGCACCATCCCCGCGCCCAGCGTCCCCATGCCGCCGATAAATTTAACCGGAATCACCCGCCACCAGCGCACCGGGCGCAGCTCCTCCAGCGCCCCTTCAATTTCCGGGATGCCGGAGCCGCCCGCTTCCGGCGCGAATTTACGCACCAGAAAATACCCCACCATGGCAAACAGCGCCGACAGGCCGAATGCCATAAGCCAGACCAGCCACTCGCTGTCGGCGAAACCGGCCACGGTCCCCACTCGCCAGTTAAGTACGGCATTGACCGCTTTTTCAAACGCCACGCCAGCCAGGCCCGCGAGCGTTCCCACCACGGCTGCGGCCAGCAGGATAGCCAGCGGGGTTTTATCGCGATTAAGCAGCCGCCGAATGCTGATTCGGTGCTGGGCGCGCGTAAACTGTTGTTCTTCAAATGAAGGAGAGTTTTCTTTCATTACCTGTTCTTTTTCGTCATACAAATAACCTGCGGGATTTTACCAGACACACCTTCTGTAGATCACTTAGAATAGCCACCTAAACTTATTTCTACGAACCAGGAACGATGCCATGAGCAAGTCAGAAAATCTCTACAGTGCAGCCCGAGAGCTAATTCCGGGTGGCGTGAACTCACCCGTGCGCGCCTTTACCGGCGTGGGCGGCACGCCGCTGTTTATTGAACGCGCTGACGGCGCATATCTGTATGATGTCGATGGCAAAGCCTACGTTGATTATGTCGGTTCCTGGGGGCCGATGGTGCTGGGGCATAACCATCCTGCCATTCGTAACGCGGTGATTGAAGCCGCCCAGCGCGGCCTGAGCTTCGGTGCGCCAACCGAGATGGAAGTGAAGATGGCGGAGCTGGTGACTGAACTGGTGCCGACCATGGACATGGTGCGTATGGTGAACTCCGGTACTGAAGCGACCATGAGCGCGATCCGCCTGGCGCGCGGTTTTACCGGCCGCGATAAAATCATTAAATTCGAAGGCTGCTACCACGGCCACGCGGACTGTCTGCTGGTAAAAGCCGGTTCCGGCGCGCTGACCCTCGGACAGCCAAACTCCCCGGGCGTACCGGCAGATTTCGCGAAGCATACCCTGACCTGCACCTACAACGATCTGAGCACCGTTCGCGCGGCGTTCGAGCAGTATCCGCAGGAGATCGCCTGCATCATCGTTGAGCCGGTTGCGGGCAACATGAACTGCATCCCACCGCAGCCTGACTTCCTGCCGGGCCTGCGCGCCCTGTGCGATGAGTTCGGCGCGCTGCTGATCATCGATGAAGTCATGACTGGCTTCCGCGTGGCGCTGGCGGGTGCCCAGTCTTATTATGACGTCGAGCCGGACCTGACCTGCCTCGGTAAAATCATCGGTGGCGGCATGCCGGTCGGCGCGTTTGGTGGCCGTAAGGACGTGATGGAAGCCCTGGCGCCTACCGGCCCGGTTTACCAGGCGGGCACGCTCTCCGGTAACCCTATCGCGATGGCGGCGGGTTTTGCCTGCCTGACCGAAGTGGCGCAGCCGGGCATCCACGAAACCCTGACCGACCGTACCACCCAGCTGGCAAACGGTCTGCTGGAAGCCGCAGAAGAGGCTGGCATTCCGCTGGTGGTCAACCACGTGGGCGGCATGTTCGGGATCTTCTTCACCGATGCGAAAACCGTGACCTGCTATCAGGACGTGGTGAAGTGCGACGTTGAACGCTTCAAGCGCTTCTTCCACCTGATGCTGGAAGAAGGCGTGTACCTCGCGCCGTCAGCGTTCGAAGCGGGCTTTATGTCCGTGGCGCACAGCGAAGAGGATATCAACAACACCATCGACGCGGCGCGTAAGGTGTTTGCGAAGCTCTAAGGGAATTGCCGGGTGGCGCTAACGCTTACCCGGCCTACGATGTTCTAAAGATTGCCGTTTGCTTTTATTACCGGCTCTGCTTTCTCAACAGATAAATAAAATACGGCGCGCCGATAAAGGTTGACAGCAGTCCCGCCGGGATCTGATACGGGAAAAGCACCATTCTTCCGCACCAGTCTGCCAGCACCAGCATTACCCCACCCGTCAGGGCCGACATCACGATATGCGGCATCGTCCGGCGGAATCCCATCATTCTGGCAATGTGCGGTGCCATTAATCCGACAAAACTCAGCGGGCCAATGGTCATGGTTGCCGTCGCCGTCAGGCACGCAGCGAGCAGCAGCAGCGCGACACGGGCTGGCGTCAGCGCCATCCCCACCGCGCGCGCGGTTTCCCCGCCGAGCGGCAGAATGGTCATCCAGCGGCGGCACAGCGGCACCATCGCCAGCAGTACGAGCATCACGCTCCCGGACCAGAGCACCTGGCTGCCGGTGGCGTTGTACGTTGAGCCGGAAATCCAGGTCAGGATCTTCGCCATACGCGGATCGCCGCTTGCCTGCAGCATCATCAGCAGCATGGTAAAGGCGGTGCTGAGCGCCATCCCTGCCAGCAGCATGCGGTGCGGTGAAAACCCGCCGCGACCGGCGGCTATCAGGATAATCATCAGCGTGGCTGCCGCACCGATACTTCCGGCAGGCATCAGCCAGCCAAACGCGTTACCCGGTACGAAGAACAGCATCAGCACCACGCCAAAGGCGGCGCCGGAGCTGATCCCGAGCACTTCAGGGCTCGCCATCGGGTTGCCGGTCAGACGCTGAATAATGCACCCCGCCACCGCCAGCATCACCCCTGCGATCAGCGCAGCGAAGATGCGCGGCCAGCGCCACTGCAGCAGTTCATTGAGCAAATCACCCGTGGCCCAGTGCCAGCCGGTTGCATCGCGCCCGAACGCGAGCGCCGCAAAGGAGGCCAGCAACAGCACGGCCAGGCCCGCAAGGCTAAACCACAGCACAGACTGGCGCTCAGCGTAAACGTTATCGCCCGCATCCATCGCGGGCGCGCTGATGCTGCGCAGACGCGGCAGCAGCCACAGCAGCAGCGGCGCACCGATTAGCGCCGTCACCGAGCCCGTAGAGACTTCCATCCAGACGCGGGCCAGCCAGAGAATAATTTGATCGGAAAGCCAGAGGATCAGCGCCCCGATCAGCGGAGCCAGCAGCAGACGCGCCAGAAGGCGACGCGCCCCGAGCATTTTCGCCAGCAGCGGGGCAAACAGCCCGATAAAGCCGATAATCCCCACCGCATTCACCAGCAGCGCGCTGAGCACAATCGCCAGCGCCAGCGCCGCCAGACGCGCCAGTGATAACGCCAGGCCCAGGTTGCGCGCCACGCCATCATCCAGCCCCATCAGCGTTAACGGACGCAGCAGCAGCATCGTCAGCAGCGCGCCGCCAGCCAGCTGCGGCCACAGGCGCTCAACAACGCTCCAGTCAGTCTGGGTAAGGGTGCCGGTACTCCACAGGAACATGCTTTGCAGCTGGTCGTGATGGAACAGCACCAGCAGCTGATTGATCGCCCCGCAATAGAGGCTGACCACCAGCCCGGCCAGGATTAGCGTAACCGGCGAAAGACGTTTTCCCCAGGCTACGCCAAAGACCAGTGCCCCCACGACGCACGCCCCCGCGAGGGCCGCAAACTGCGAGGTTAACGCGCCGGGCAATGCCCACAGCGTCGTGACGGTGATGCCAAGCTGCGCCCCGGTCGCGACGCCGAGCGTGGTCGGCTCCGCCAGCGGGTTACGTAAAACCTGCTGGAACAGCACGCCCACCAGCCCTAAACCGGCCCCGACCAAAAGGGAGATCGCCAGACGCGGCAGCAGGCTGTAGTGGAACAGCATCTGCTGAATATTGTCGATATCCGGCGAGGCCAGCGCGACGCCCCACTGCGCGCGCGGTAACGCCGTCGAGAGATTGAACCCGGTGAGTACCAGCGCGGCCAGCAAAAGCGCGGACAGCAGCAGCAGCGGGAAACGGGCAATACGCTGACTCATGCTTTGCCTCCCAGCGCGTTATCCAGCACGCGGGCAAAATGCATGGCCGACAGCGTCGCGCCGTAAAACCACACTGCGGGCGCGCGCTGGAAGCGCCCCTCGCGCACGAACGGCATCGCCTGCCAGAGCGGCGTCGCCATCAGGGTCTGCATGTCGCGTTCGTTGCCGTGGTCGAAGCACAGCACGTCCACATCGCGAAACGCCGCCAGACGATCGATACCCACGGCGTTACTGCCCCAGAAGGTCATCTCCCCTTCCCAGGCGTTGCGAATGCCGAAGCTGTCGAGCACCTCCTGGAACAGGCAGTTTTTACCGAAGACCAGCACATGGCGGGCATCCAGCAGCGTTACCATCAGCAGCGGGCGATCGCCCCGGTGCGCAAAGCGCGGCTTAAGCGAGTCAATCAAAGCGTCAAATTCGTCGAGATGCTTTTTGGCCTCCGCTTCCCGGTTGAGGAAATGCGCCATCTCGTTTATGGATTTTTTCGCCACGGTCAGCGGTTTTTTACCGTCGCTAAAGGAAAAACCGCGCCCCGGCGCAATGCGCGCCAGGATCTCTTCTGACGGACCGTAGCCCGCTGACCAGAACAGGAACGAGGGTTTCATCTGGGTAAGCAGCTCAAGGTTTGGCTCCGTACGCAGGCCGATGTCGATCACCGAGTCCGGCAGCGTCGGCTCGTTCACCCAGAGGTTATAGTTGGGAATATCCGCCACGCCGTAGGGCGTCACGCCGAGCGCCATCATCAGCTCGACCGGCAGCCACTCCAGGGCCACGATGCGGTGTGGATCGACGTCAGCACGCGCCGTATTCATTTTTAACAGCAGCGGTGAGAGGGCCATCGCCGTCAGCAGGCGACGGCGGCTAATGCGCATGTTGTCCAGCATCAGTAGACGAAGCTCACCGGTGCAGCCCCGGCAGGGTGAGGCAGAATACCCATCGGAATACCGTAAATATGTTCCAGCGTATCGCTGCGCATCAGCTCTGACGGCGTGCCCTGGGCAATCATCTCACCCCCGCGCAGCGCCACAAGATAATCGCAGTAGCGCGCCGCCATGTTGATATCGTGCAGGACCGCAATGACCGTCAGGCCGCGCTGCTGGCTTAAGCGATGCACCAGCGCCAGCACGTCGACCTGATGGGCAATATCCAGCGCAGAGGTCGGTTCGTCCAGCAGCAGGCAGCGGCTGTCCTGCGCCACCAGCATCGCAATCCACGCCCGCTGACGCTCGCCACCAGACAGGCTATCCACCAGACGGTGCGCCAGCGGCTTTAGCCCCACCAGCGCAATCGCCTCTTCCACTTTCTCCCGGTCGGCCACGCCAAAGCGTCCCAGCGCCCCGTGCCACGGATAGCGCCCAATCGCTACCAGCTCGCGCACCGTCATCCCCTCCGCCTGCGGCAGCTGCTGCGGCAGATAGGCCACTTTGCGCGCAAAGGCTTTGCTGCTCCAGCTCTCCAGCGGCTGGTCATCCAGCAGGATATCCCCTTCAGACGGCGGCTGATGGCGCCCCAGCATCTTGAGCAGCGTGGATTTACCGGAGCCGTTGTGGCCAATCAGGCCCGTCACTTTACCGGCTGGGAACGTCAGAGAGAGCGGATGCAGCAGCGTGCGTCCGGGTACGCGAAAGGAGAGATGGTTGAGCGTGAAGGTGGTGTCGGATTGCGTTTGATTATCCTGCATATCAGCCAACTTAAATAAAAAGGGCACGGCGAACCGTGCCCAAAGAGCGGTTAGAAGCGGAAGGTCGCGGTGGCAACAACCTGACGTTCAGCACCCCAGAAGCAGCCGTAGGTGTTGAAGCAGCTGGCAACGTACTCGCGATCGAACAGGTTGTTCACGTGCAGCGCCACGTTCGAGCCTGCCATGCCCACGCGCGCCAGATCGTATCTGACCAGCGCATCGACAACGGTGTAGCTGCCTACCGTGAAGGTGTTCGCCGGATCGCCTTTGCTGGATCCGGTGTAGCGAACGCCGGTACCCAGCGTCAGGCCAGACAGTGGGCCATCAAACATCGTGTAATCACCCCACACGGATGCCATGTGTTTAGGCACCTGAGCAGGCGTGTTGCCTTTGTAGTTCGTATCGGTGGTGTATTCCGCATCGGTATAGGTGTAGGAACCGACAACGTTCACGCTCGCCGACAGGGCCGCTTTGGCTTCCACTTCTACGCCACGGGCGCGGATTTCACCGCCTTCAACGGAGAAGAAGGATCCCGCAGGGTCCGCCATCAGGTTGTTGGTTTTGGTTAGCTGGTATACCGCACCGGTGACGACAATTGGACGGTCGTTCGGCACGTATTTCACGCCCGCTTCATACTGCTTACCTTTAGACGGTGCAAAGACGTTGCCGTTCGCTCCGGTCTGAGAAGCAGGTTCAAACGACTCGCTGTAGCTAAAGTAAGGGGTGACACCGTTATCAAACAGGTAGTTAACGCCACCACGCCAGGTGAACTGCGTGTCATTACGCTCGGAAGTAGTATTCAACACGCGGTTATACGATTCCTGATTGGCCCAGTCATAACGACCGCCCAGCGTCACCAGGACTTTATCCCACTCAATTTGATCCTGAGCGTAAATGCCGGTCTGCTTTTGCTTGTTCAGCACCTGATAGGCGCCTGACGGTCCAGGATGAGAACCGAAATCGAAGTCGCCACGATCGAGGTGATAAATATCAGATGGCGCAACGGAGCCGGCATAGCCAAACCACGAGTCGATGTCATTACGCATGCGCATGAAATCAACGCCCGTCAGCAGAGTGTGATCGACGGAACCCGTCGCGAACTTGCTCTGCAGCTGCGTATCAACAGTGAAGTTTTCCAGCTTCTCGTTATCGATCACATACTGGCGAGTCAGCGTGTGTCCCCACTGCGACTGAGGAACGCTCGCGCAAGGGCTGGAGGCCGGATTACTCGAGTAAAGCGGATCTGAACACATGCCGTAGCCGTAGACGCTGTTTTGCGAGGTTTTATTCTGCGCATAGCGCAGGTTCTGACGCACGGTAAAGGTGTCGTTGAACTCGTGGTCGAAGCTGTATCCCACCATTTTCTGGTTACGGGAATAGGTATTGTTCTTCGCGCCTTCGTTGAAGTTCGTCGGCAGACGATCGCCGTTTGGCAGCGGATCGACGGTTCCCTCTTTTGGCAACCAGCCGTAGTAGCCCGTCTCAGGCTCGTTCTGGAAGTAAGAGAGGAACGTGAAGATGGTCTTGTCATCCGGACGCCAGGAGAACGCAGGCGCGATGGCGTAACGCTGTTCGCCTTTCCCTTCCTGCTGCGAGTTGTTCGAACGCGCAACGCCCGTCAGGCGGTATGAGTAGACGCCATCGTCGTCGATGGCATCGCTGAAGTCAAAGCCGGTCTGGAACAGGCTGTCGGTACCCATTTTGAACTGTACTTCTTTCAGCGGCTCGGTGGTTGGGCGCTTGCTTACCATATTCAGCAAACCGCCAGGGCTGCTTTTGCCGTACAGAACGGAAACCGGACCGCGCATGATCTCGGCGCGCTCCAGCATATAAGGGTCAATCACCGCGTCGTTGTAGAAGTTGCCCTGCATCTTCATACCGTCGAGGTAGTTGTTCTGGCTCTGGCCATCGGCCGCAAAGCCGCGAATAACCAGGTAGTCATAGGTATTTGACGCACCGCGCGTCCCCACCGCTACGCCCGGCGTATAGCTCAGGGCTTCTTTCACCGAGCGGGGCTGGTGCAGCGCCATCTCTTCGGCCGTGACCACTGAAATAGACTGCGGCACCTTCTGGATTGGGGTGTCCGTTTTCGTGCCGGTGGCAGACTGTCTTGCCGCGATAGTCGCCGCTGGCCCCCAGGCACTTTCCTGTGCCGCAGGCGCTGCGGTTACCGTAATGGTTTCTTCTTTTTTCGGGGCGTCGGCGGCCTGCGCGTAAGCAGACATGCCGGCAACCGCTGTGGCAACGACAACCGCGACTTTTCGCAGCGACGCGTTAATTGGCTGAGCTGTATTGGAAAGCGCCATGTTTATCTCTGATGGAAAAGTGAATGATAACGTAAACGAGAATTATTATTATGAGCGCAAGAATAATAGGCGAAACGCCGGTTGCATAGCAAGCAATAAGCGGCCCTGCCAGAATTAAGGGATTAAGAATTAACCAGATGAAAACAGGGGGTTAATGATGTTAGCGAAAGGATCGCCAAAACCCGCCGGAGCGGGCCGGAAGCATCAGCGATAAAACAGCTCGAACGTGGCGACAGCCTCAACTTTTCCCGGTTTGATCGGCCCCATTTTGATATAGCGAGCCTTCAGGGGGATCTCTACCGGCGCCTTGTCCTGCGTGGTGGTTAACGCGGTATAGGTCTGGTCGAACTGCAGCACATTGTTATTTTTGTCGAGAAGTTGAATGCCTAGTCCCTGGGCGGCGGCATCGCCGGAGGCAATGTCCAGAATATTGTCGTTAATGAGCCCCGTTGAGCGCGAGCTGACAAACTGATAATCCACCTTCGTCCCCGCCCTGCAGTCGTTTATTGCAATTTTAAAGCTGCTGTCAGTCAGTATGTCGGAGTAGTTTCCAACAAAATCCTGCGCGTTGACCGTTTTGAGGGGAACATAAATGTTACGGTCAGCCAGGTTACAGGTGTTGGTGGCGATATGAACGCTGGTGGGCGAAAAACGCATCTCGCCAATTACGGCTCCTCCTAGCGTATCCTGCGCGGTCAGGCGCGAGGTATCCACATCCCCTTCCTGAACCGGACCGATGACCACCAGTTGGGCGGCGGCCCGAAAGATGACCGTATTATCAGAGTAGCCATGGATGGAGCCGTAATATTGCCAGGGGCGCACAAGATCATCCACCGTGTAGACGGGGACCCGCTCGGTCGAGGCCGCCGCGCGGATGCCAATACCCGGCAGGTTGGTTCTATAGACCCCCGGCATAACATCCTCGCGCGCGTCAGCGTCCGTCAGGGTTAAATAGCCGCGACGGATCCTCTCGTCTGCGCCGCCGCAGTGCACCGTAATGACATCGCTTTCGACGGCATGGTCGTAAATGATGGTGCCGACAGGCGTATCGGGGTCGAGAATAATGGTCTGAGGAATTTGAAAGGTAACGATACCGCCCTCCCCGCCGCTGAAGGAACAGTCGGCAAAAGCCGGGTGTATCAACGAGGCGGCTGCCAGCAGGACGACCGAGATAAAGCTTCTAACCAGCGTAGTCACGCGCATTTACTCCTGCTTCAGCGGCAATTGGCCGCGATGTTAATGATTCCGTCGGGATTGCCATCCGGCAAATCGATGGCGCCATGGCACTGTTCGTTCTGCGCCTCTCCCCACTGCGCGCTGAACGAGGTGTGTCCTTTGAGTCCGGAGAGGTAGACTTCGCCCTCATCACCGACAATCGCGGTGGTGTTATCAAGCGCCACGATGGCGCCAAACGGCACCGGTTTACCCTGACGGCGCAGGGCGACCAGCGCGCGACGCCCAACGCGGGCCTCGAAGGTCGCCAGTATCGCCGCCCCTTTTGTCGGCACGAGGTCCAGCGTTGCCGCGTCAATATCAATATCGCTGCGATCCTGCGTGTTGACCGTAAGGATATTGTGTCGGTATGCCGTCAGCGACGGCACAATTGCATTGCCAAAGGCATCGGTATAAATGCCCCGCCCGTTCTGAACGTTGACGTTCTCGCCGTCGTCGATGTGGACAATCGCGAAGGCGTCCCGCACGGGCTGCCCCAGCGTAATGCCCTGACCGTGGGCCACGATGGAACCCTGCGCGCTGTAGTTCCACTGTCGGTTATCCCCGCCGTAGCTGTACCCCATGCCAACCTCGCCGGACGAGCCGCGGTAGCGTCCTGATACGCTCGCGCCATAGCCTGTATCTTTGTTGGCGTAGGTCTGCTGCAGGTTATAGCTCAGCTTGTTATCCTCAAGCGCGGTTCCGCCGATCCCCACCTGGTGCGAGGCAAATCCGCCGCCTGCAGTGTTCACGCTGTAGCTGGCCCACGCGTTAGAAAGCCAGCGCGATAGCGGGATGTTGACGTTCAGCGCCAGCTGCCGATCGGTATCGGCATCGGGCGTGCGGGTCAGGTTGTAGCTTATCGACCAGGTAATATCCCGCCAGCTGGAGCTCAGCCCGGCGCTGACGCTGCGCTCGTGACCGTCCATATCCCAGTAATCCTGCTGATAGCCGTTAAGATACGCCGAGCCCCAGTCAGAGAGACGCTGGGAAAGGTTTACCTGCATGCGGCTTCGGCGGTTGTTGGTCCTGCGGTAGGTATAAATGCCGTCATCGATCGCGCTGTTGCGCTGATCGATGGCTTCCTGGAAGGTATAAAACCCGGAGGTGGAATAGCGGTAGCTCGCAAGCGTAACGGTAGTATCCGTATCGGAAATATCTTTTGAATATTGTGCACGCCATGAAAGCCCATTTGCGTCGTCACGCCCGTCATCAAAGGCGGTTCGGGCGGAAGTGAGGTCTACCGAGGCAGACCCCAGACGGCCCAAATCCGCGCCAACCCCCAGCAGCAGCGCATGATACAGCGACGCCCCCTGCACTCCGGTGTAGGCCGTCACCCCGTACGGCAGGCCATAAATGGCCGTGCCCTGCACGAAGGCTGGTTCCTCCTCCCCTTCATTAGCGCGATAGCGTCCGGCCGCCAGCGAATACTTAAACCCGCCCTCGCGCTGGAGCACCGGCACCGACGCGCTCGCCTGTATGAAGCTGTGCTCTGTGCCATCCGCCTCTTCAACGGTCACCTCCAGATCCGAGCCGGAGGAAACCTGGCTTAGGTCACGGATCTCAAACGGCCCCGGCGAGACGTTGGTTTGATAAACCATGTAGCCGTTTTGCTTAATGGTGACTTTTGCATCGCTGTTGGCAATCCCGCGCACGACGGGCGCAAACCCCTGCTGGCTGACCGGCAGCATCGCCGTATCCGTCTCCAGCGTCATGCCGGTCATCTGCACGCTGTCGAACAGCTCGCCGTTGGTGTAAGTCTGGCCCAGCTCAAGCTGGCTTTGCAGCGTTTTGATATCGCGCTGCAGGGTGGTGGCGATGGCGTCCCAGCCCGAGGCATCACTCCAGGTACTGTTGTTGCGCAGCCGCCACGCGCCGAAATTAAGACCCGACGTCAGGCCAAGCCAGGTGGATGAGCTTTGGCCCATGCTGTAGTGCTGCTGAGAGCCGCTGAGCTGATAGCTTGTCCAGGCCACCGGGGCGCCGTCATCCCAGAATTTCGGGTTAATCGCGCCCGCAGCCGCGCGGCTACGATAGACCTGCGGGATGACCAGCGTCAGAGTCTGGTTATCCTGACTGTAATCGTAGCGAGCATGTTCAATAAAATGGTAGATATCCCGAATGCAGGCCGCGTCGTCCAGATCTTTGAGATCCGGAACGGCGTCGACGTTCACGCCGTATTCACGCAGGTCTGCTTTGGTCAGCTCCGGCAGAAGCCGCTGCTTATCGTCAGAAAGTACATAGTTGACGACGCGTTTATCCACGACGTCCCGATCCCACACGATGGTGGTGAGATAGCTTCCTGCCAGCAAGCCGTTATCGTTAATGAAGTTTTTGAGCGTTGCGGTATTTTCCAGCGGGGTATCCAGCTCAAGGATCCGCAGGTTGAATTCGTCATCGGCCCACGCAGGCGGGATCGCGGCGAACAGCGCGAGCACGATCCCGGACAATACCTGCTTATGGTGAAAGGACGATGACATAGCATTCCAACACGATCTCGTTAAAGGGCCTGCTTGCGCTGAGGGGTTTGCGCCCCGAAATCATTGATGGCCGTCCAGGTCACCGCACCCGCCGCCCCTTTTGGCAACGCAAAATGCTGCTCGCTAAACGGCGCGACCATCATCGAGATGGCCCCCGGCGTCGCTTCCGTCTCTTCCACCGGTACGCTTTTCCCGCCCACGGCCAGCTCGCCAAAGGAGATGTAAAACGGTGTCGGGTTTTTGGCGATAAGCGTGTCGCCCTGACGACGGAACGTTAATTTTTCATCCGCCACCAGCGCATCGGACTCGTTTAGCTGAGACGGACGCCAGAAAAGCTTAAGCCGCGTTTTCATCGCGAACTGCAGGGTATTTTTCTCTTTCAGCTCAGGGGAGAGCGCGGAGACCGATTTCACGTTCGCCAGGAACAGCGATTCGCGGTCTGACGGCAGGCTTTTTTTATCGCCGGTAAAAATAATGTGTAACAGCGTTTGCCGGTTTTCCTGCAGCTTATATACGGGCGGCGTAATGACAAAGGGCGCTTTTGCATTATTAACGTAGCTGACCCAGCTTTGCACCAGATAACGGGTATGCGGATCTTTATTTTTAAGGGCTATTTGTACTTCAGATTTATTTGAAGGATAAATAATACGCGTCCCACCCAGCACTACGCTGGCTTGGGCTGACAGGCAAGATATAACTAAACAACCACATAATAATTTAAATAGCGTCTTCATACACCGTTCCAAAGGGCAGCCGTTAAGGCTGCCAGTCATTATTTAGCGATACATAACCTCGAAAGTTGCCGAAGAGGAGTAACGGCCGGCGGTTGGTGCCGTATTGCCAATCTGAATCACCTTCGCGATGTAGTTAAAGACGGAGGCGGTGGCTCCTGTCGCATCGTTTGCCACATCGGTGCCCGCAGCGGGTTCGGAGCCGTCAAACACCACATCGCCTTTCGAGCCGTTTTCATTGCTGACGATGATGCCAACGTTGCTGGCATTGCCTGCGCCGCTGAGATCGTTCTTGAGCCGTTTTTTCGCGGCGTCCGTCGTTGTACCGCTGAACTTGAGGTTTATCTTGGAAACCAGCGGGTCGCATTTTTTCACTTCGATCTTAAACGCTTTGGTGGTGCCTACCGCGCCGTCAGAGCCAAAGTCCGAAGGATACGTATCGGCGAACGTCACGGTTGACGATGTCGTACCCGAGCCGTCGACATCAATTTCACAGGTGTTCGCCACCACTCTTCCGGCAAAATTCACCGTGCCGGAGTCACCCGCGGCAAATGCAGGCAAAGAGAGCGCAGCCATAATGCTTCCAGCCAGAAATGAAGAAATAACAGACTTATTCATAATGATATCCTTATATATACCGATGCAGTCATCCATTCCCGCGCCTGTGCAGTGCGTCAGAATGTTATTTAATCTTTTATATCACTCACGCCGGGCAATTTAGCCAGCAACGTTTAAGGAAAAACAGGGGTTCCTTAAGAACATTACATCAGATAATTCTTGCAACTGTCCAGACCGTATAAAAATCAACGCCACGCGCTCGTGCACAAGAGTATGTTTTAAATAAAAAATAATGAGCCTTAGTAATTCTTAATTGTGGATTTATTTTTATTAAAAAATTACAAATTGTGAATAATAAAAAAGGCCGCTTTATAATAAAGCGGCCTTTTATTCAGCGAACTAATTAGTTTCCGCCAAACATATCCTTAATCCAGCCGGCGACGCCATCGCTGTCTTTCTTCTCATTCTGCTGCGGCTGTTGCTGCTGCGGCTGCTGAGGCTGAGAAGATTGATCGAACGGGTTGCCCGTGGGCTGTTCAGGCTGGCTTTGCTGACACAGCGAGTCCGGATTGGCCGTCCAGACCGGTAGGGTACGCATCCCACCGCCGCAGACGAAGTTACCGGAACTGTCCACGCCCATATCAACGATATCTTCCGGCGCAACCAGGTTCAGCGGCACCGGGGACTGATTGGCCAGATAGCGCTGGTAAATCGACATCGCCCCGCTCGCACCGTAAAGCTTGGTCGGCTGGTTGTTATCGCGGCCTACCCAGGTGATCACCACTTCGCGGCCATCGATACCGGCAAACCAGGTATCAACGTTGTTGTTGGTGGTCCCGGTTTTCCCCGCCAGGTGCAGACCGGGATACTTCGCCCCCAGCTGACGCCCGGTACCGCGCTGCACAACCTGCTGCATTGTCCACAGCGTCATATAAGCGGCCTGAGCCGGAACGGCACGTTCCGCCTGCGGGAAGCTCTGATACAGCACGGAGCCATCTTCGGCAATCACCGAACGCAGGGCCGACAGCGGCGCACGGTTACCGCCGCTGGCAATGGTCTGGAATGCCTGGGCGACTTCAATTGGCGTCAGGTTAAGAGCGCCAAGGATCATTGCCGGAACCGGGTGGAGCTGATCTTTCGACACGCCCAGTTTTTGCCAGGTGTCGACAATAGCAGGCAGGCCCAGCGACATGCCCAGGTTCACCGTTGGCACGTTCATGGAACGGGTCAACGCATCCACCAGCATGACCTGGCCGCTGAACTGTTTATCATCGTTCTGCGGGGACCAGACCTGGCCGTTAGGCTGACGCAGGGAGATCGGCGCATCCGCGATCCAGGTATTCAGACGATACTGGTTTGGCTGACTCAGGGCCGTCAGGTAGGTCGCCGGTTTTGCCAGAGAACCAATCGAACGACGGGCCTGCATGGCGCGGTTGTAGCCTGCAAACTGCGGCTCGGCGCCGCCCACCATCGCGCGCACTTCGCCGGTGTTACGGTCAACCACCACCATCGCGGTTTCCAGATCGGAGAGCTTGCGCTGCTTCTTCAGCGCCGGAATGCCTTCCACCGCCGCTTTTTCAGCCGCGTCCTGGGCTACCGAATCAAAGGTCGTGAAGATCTTCACGCCGGAGAGATCTTTGACCTTATCACCCAGCTTGGTTTGTAGCTCCTGACGTACCAGCTGCATAAACGCAGGCTGAGGAGAAATAACGCCACCGCGCGGCTGAACGCCAAGCGGACGCGCGCTCAGCATGTCGTACAGCTCCTGGTCAATCACCTGCTGTTGTTGCAGCAGACGCAGCACCAGGTTACGACGCTCCAGCGCCAGCTTCGGATTACGCCACGGGTTATAGATGGACGCCCCTTTCACCATGCCCACCAGCAGCGCCTGCTGGTCCAGGCTCAGCTCTTCGACCGGACGACCAAAGTAGTACAGGCTCGCCAGCGGGAAGCCGCGGATCTCGTTATCGCCGCTCTGACCGAGGTACACCTCGTTCATGTACAGCTCCAGAATACGATCCTTGCTGTAGCGCGCATCCATCAGCACGGCCATATAGGCTTCGTTCGCTTTACGCCAGTAAGAGCGTTCGCTGGAGAGGAACAGGTTCTTCACCAGCTGCTGGGTCAGCGTACTCGCCCCCTGCACGGTGCGACCCGCCGTCAGGTTCGCCAGTACCGCACGGCCGATAGAGTAAAGGCTGATGCCGTCGTGCTCGTAGAAGTGACGGTCCTCGGTTGCCAGCAGGGTATCCACCAGCAGATCCGGGAAGCCGTTACGCGCCACGAACAGACGCTGCTCTCCGTTTGCTGACGAGAGCATGGTGATCAGACGCGGATCGAGACGGAAGAAACCGAACTGACGGTTGTTATCCATGTTCTCGATGGTATCAAGGCGATCGCCGTCAAAGGTCAGACGCGCGCGTACCTGGCCTTCTTTGCTGTCCGGGAAATCAAACGGACGGCGGATCATCTCGATGCTTTTGGCCTGCACGGTAAATTCGCCAGGGCGCGTCATTTTTGACACCTGACGATACTGGGTGGCCTCCAGCAGTTTCACCATCTCGTTTTTGGTGATGGACATATCTGGCTCAAGGTTCACCATACGGCCATACACGGCCGCAGGTAGCTGCCAGACTTTACCGTCGATACGGCTGCGGATCTTCTGATCCAGATACACGCCGTAAATCGCCATCAGCACAACAAAAACAATAAACAGCTTCAGCAGCAGCCAGAACCAGCCGCGTTTGCCCCGAGGCTTGCGCCCTTTGCCCTTTCCTTTCCGCGGCATCGGTTCTTCATCCTCATCGTCTTCATAGTCATCGTCATAGTCCTCATCTCTGAGGCGGCGACGGCTTACTTTTTCTTTTGCCGGACGCGAGGGTTTTCCCTTACGTCCAATTGGCTCGCGGTCATTCCCCGCCATGCTTTTTCTCCGCAACTTTCAGGCGCAAAGGCCAGATTCTCTTTTCTTTCACAGGCCTGTGAAAGAAGAAATCTCTCAAAATAAACAGCAAGACTTTCCTGACAGGAAAGTCTTTAGTGTTTTCTCCCTCTCCCCGTGGGAGAGGGCCGGGGTGAGGGCAACAGGCCGCACTCCCCTTTTTTCACCTAACTTACGAATATTTCTTCGTTCGCCGCGTCGGCGCAGTGTTCGCCGGATCGTCCGGCCAGACATGTTTGGGGTATCGCCCCTTCATCTCTTTCTGCACGTCACGGTAGCTTCCCGCCCAGAACGCCCCCAAATCTCGCGTGATCTGCAGCGGGCGATGCGCAGGCGACAGCAGCTCAAGCACTAACGGCACGCGCCCGTCAGCAATCGACGGCGTGGTGGCCTCACCAAACATCTCCTGCATCCGAACGGCCAGCGCCGGTGGATTATCCTCATGATAACGGACGGCAATCCGGCTTCCGGTCGGCACAGTGTAATGCCCTGGCAGTTCACTATCCAGACGTTGACGTAATGACCAGTCCAGTAAATTCTGTAACGCAGTCTTAACATCAAGCGCCTTAAGGGCGCGCAGCGAGTGCACGCCGCTCATTTGCGGCAGTAGCCAGCGCTCAAGCGTAGCCAGCAGCGTTTCATCATCCACCGCGGGCCAATCGTTTTCCGGTAGCCACTTCGCGGCGCAGCGCAGACGAATGCGGTACTGCTCCGCTTCCGGCGTCCAGTTCAGGACGCTCAGCCCTTTTTCCCGGATGCCGTTGAGCATCGCCTGATGCAGCTCGTCTTCCGACGGCTTCGCCAGCGGCGTCGTCCCGAGCGTCAACTTACCAATCTGGCTACGGCGAAACGCCTTCAGCGTGCCCTGGGCGTCGTCCCACTCCACGATGTCCGATTGCTGTAGCAGCTGCGGACAGGCTCGCGCCAGGGCGTCTATCTCTACCGCAACCGCCTGCAGGATACGCGCATCCGGGGAGTGACTCCCCTGGAGCAAGAGCGGCGCAATCAGCCATTCGTGACGCGTCAGCGCATCATCGCTGTCCAGCATCGCCCCCATGCCGTTTGCCAGCTGGTAGCGACCATCCAGCCCGCGCCGACGGGCAATCCTGTCCGGGAAGGCCTGGGCCAGCAGAAAGGCGATCTTTTCGCTGTCGGGCGACCCTCCCCGGCTATTGAGGCGTTTACACAGCTGCTGCGCCCGCTGCTGCCAGTTTCCCTGACTGCGTGAAAACGCCTGCCCCAGATCGCTGCTGCCACCGCGCGGCGGCTCCTCAAGGATAGACGTCAGTTTGGCCGCCGTGGCAATTTCATCATCCCCCTGCGCGGCCACCAGCATCGCGGCCAGACGCGGATCGTTGCCCAGCGCCGCCATTTTCTGGCCCCGCGCCGTCAGACGCTCGCCTTCCAGCGCGCCAAGCGCGGTCAGCAGGGTGCGCGCGGCAGCAAGGTTCACAACAGGCGGAGCATCAAGCCAGGTGAGCTGCTCAGGGTTCGGGCAGCCCCACTGCAGCAGATCCATCACCAGGCCAGACAAATCGCTTTGTAGAATTTCCGGCGTGCTTTGCTGCGCGGCGCGCTCCGCCTGTTCCGCGCTGGTCAAATGCAGGCAGATACCCGGCTCAAGACGCCCCGCGCGGCCCGCGCGCTGCACCATCGACGCCTGGCTGATGCGCTGCGTCAGGAGTTTTGTCAGCCCGGTGCGCGGGTCAAAGCTTGCCACCCGCTCCTGCGCGCTATCCACCACCAGGCGAATACCTTCAATGGTCAGGCTGGTTTCAGCAATATTGGTTGCCAGCACCACCTTACGCTGCCCCGCCGGGGGAGGAAGAATGGCTTTACGCTGCTCCTGAAGCGACAGTGCGCCGTAGAGCGGGCAAAGCAGCACATCGCCGCCAACGCGGGTAGAAAGCTGCTCCTGCACGCGCTGGATTTCGCCGACGCCCGGCAAAAACAGCAGCAGGGAACCGGCTTCCTGACGCAGCAGCTCGGCGGCGGCAATGGCGACCGCTTCGTCAAAGCGCTGGTGGGAGGGAAGCGGTTGATAGCGGCGCTCAACCGGAAAGGCCCGCCCTTCAGAACTGATGACCGGCGCATCGGGTAGCGCCTGCCGTAGCCGCGCGTTGTCCAGCGTGGCCGACATAATAAGCAGCCGGAGATCGTCGCGCAGCCCCTGCTGAACGTCCAGCAGCAGCGCGAGGGCCAGATCCGCCTGCAGGCTGCGCTCGTGGAACTCATCCAGTATCACCAGCCCGACGCCGGTCAGCTCCGGATCGTTTTGCAGCATACGGGTAAGAATGCCTTCGGTGACCACTTCAAGCCGCGTGGTGGGTCCCACGCAGGTTTCGGCACGCATCCTGTAACCTACCGTTTCGCCCGGCTTTTCGTTCAGCAGCTCCGCCAGACGCTGCGCCACGTTGCGCGCGGCCAGCCGGCGCGGCTCCAGCAGGATAATTTTCCCGCTGATGTTTCCGTCTTTCAGGATCTGCAGCGGCAGCCAGGTGGACTTACCCGCGCCCGTCGGGGCATTCAGCAGAACCTGCGGGGCATGGCGTAAGGCAGCGAGAAGCTCGGGAAGAATAACGGCGACCGGCAATGAGGACACTAACAGCTCCAGAGGGTTAACATTAGTCGGCGTACATTGTAGCATCGGCGCATATCATTACCGAGTCCTCCGTATGCCCGAGTCGAAACGGCTGTTTTTTGCCATTGAATTGCCCACCACGATACAGCGTCAGATTGTTCGCTGGCGCGCCGATCGCTTCCCGCCGGAGGCAGGCCGCCCCGTAGCGGCGGCCAACCTGCACCTGACGCTGGCCTTTTTGGGCGACGTCAGCGCCGAAAAGCAGCGGGCGCTAGCCGCCATGGCCGGGCGGATTTCTCAGCCGCCGTTTACGCTACACCTCGACGACGCGGGCCAGTGGCTGCGTTCGCGCGTGGTCTGGCTGGGCACGCGCCAGCCGCCGCGCGGTTTGTTACAGCTGGCAAATATGCTGCGCGCGCAGGCGGCGCGCAGCGGCTGCTATCAGAGCCCGCAGCCGTTTCATCCGCATATCACGCTGCTGCGCGATGCCGGTCAGGCCGTTGCCCTCCCGGCCCCGGGCTTTCACTGGGCCTTCCCGGTCAATGAATTCGCGCTTTACGAATCCGTCTTTACTCAAGGACGCACACGCTACACGCCGCTACAGCGCTGGACGCTGGGCGACACCGAAAGGAATTCTGATGAAGTTTAGTCCTCCCCTGCAGCACGCTACGCTTGTCCAACGCTACAAACGCTTCCTCGCCGACGTGGTGACACCTGAAGGGGAGACGCTCACTCTGCACTGCCCCAATACCGGAGCCATGACCGGTTGCGCCACCCCGGGTGACACGGTCTGGTATTCCACATCAGAAAATACTAAACGCAAATATGCCCATACCTGGGAAATGACTGAAACCCAAAACGGGGCATTTATTTGCGTTAACACCCTGCGCGCAAATCAGCTGGTTAAGGAAGCGCTGACCCATGGCACAATTCCTGAACTGGTGGGATATGGCACGCATAAAAGTGAAGTGAAATATGGCGATGAAGGCAGCAGAATTGACTTCATGTTACAGGCGGAAGACAGGCCGGAGTGCTATATTGAAGTGAAATCAGTGACGTTAGCAGAACAGGAAAACGGCTACTTCCCGGATGCGGTGACGCTACGTGGTCAGAAGCACCTGCGAGAGCTAATGAGTGTTGCGGCGGCGGGCAAACGCGCCGTATTGCTGTTTGCGGTATTGCATTCAGCCATTGAACGTTTCTCCCCTGCCCGCCATATTGATCCTAAATACGCGCAATTGTTGAATGAGGCACAAAAGCAGGGGGTAGAGCTTTTCGCTTATAAAGCGGAACTTTCTGCCGATAATATGACTCTGAGATCCTCTCTTCCCATTGTCTTATAAGGGATTAGACGATTGACGATTAAGTGTTCTGGCCGCGTGCGCAAATACGCTTTTCCTCACAGGCTTGTCAAGTGTTACGTTTAGATAATTGCCATCCGGAAAAGCATCTGCTATTTATAGCGACCTGATTTTTCCCCCAACACGGGGATCGATAGTGCGTGTTAAGGAGAAGCAACATGCAAGAAGGGCAAAACCGTAAAACATCGTCCCTGAGTATTCTCGCCATCGCTGGGGTGGAGCCGTATCAAGAGAAGCCGGGCGAAGAGTATATGAACGAAGCCCAGCTGTCGCACTTCAAGCGTATTCTTGAAGCATGGCGTAATCAACTCAGGGATGAAGTCGATCGCACCGTTACTCATATGCAGGATGAAGCTGCTAACTTCCCGGATCCGGTAGACCGTGCCGCTCAGGAAGAAGAGTTCAGCCTCGAACTGCGTAACCGTGACCGCGAGCGCAAACTGATCAAAAAGATCGAAAAAACGCTGAAAAAAGTCGAAGACGAAGATTTTGGCTACTGCGAATCCTGCGGTGTTGAAATTGGCATTCGTCGCCTGGAAGCGCGTCCAACCGCCGATCTGTGCATCGACTGTAAAACGCTGGCCGAAATCCGCGAAAAACAGATGGCCGGTTAATACCAGCGCTGTTTACCCACTCAAAGGCGGGAGTCTCTCCCGCCTTGTTACTGTTGATATGTCTGAATCACACTATATTGGGCGCTTTGCGCCATCTCCTTCCGGTGAATTACACTTCGGCTCATTAATTGCCGCGCTCGGCAGCTACCTGCAGGCTCACGCCCGTCGGGGAAAATGGCTCGTCCGCATTGAAGATATTGACCCACCGCGTGAAGTTCCCGGTGCAGCAGAGAGGATTCTGCGTCAGCTGGAACATTACGGTCTTCACTGGGATGACGAGGTTCTGTGGCAGTCAAAACGTCACGAGGCCTATCGGGAACGTCTGGCCTGGCTTCGCGATCGGGGGCTTTCCTATAACTGCACCTGCACCCGCGCGCGTATCCAGAGCGTGGGGGGCGTCTATGACGGCCACTGCCGCATGCTTAATCACCCTTCGGAAAATGCCGCCGTGCGCATTAAGCAGCGCTCTCCGGTGACGTGCTTTAACGATTTACTCTCCGGCGAGATTCATGCCGATGAACGTCTCGCGCGGGAGGATTTTATCATCCACCGTCGCGATGGCTTGTTCGCCTACAACCTTGCCGTGGTGGTGGACGATCATTTTCAGGGCGTGACGGAAATCGTGCGCGGGGCGGATCTGGTCGAGCCGACCGTGCGGCAAATCTCGCTGTATCACCAGTTTAGCTGGACGGCGCCGGACTACATTCATCTGCCGCTGGCGGTCAACGCGCAGGGCCTGAAATTGTCAAAGCAGAACCACGCCCCGGCCCTGCCGGACGGCGATCCGCGTCCTGTTTTGATCGACGCGCTGCGATTTCTCAACCAGAATGTAATCAACGAATGGCAGGATCTGCGTATTGACGAACTGCTGAAAATGGCCGTTGCCAACTGGACGCTCGCGGCGGTGCCAAAAATCCAGCATTCTCAAATGCGTTGCGCTGAGCTATGATTAGCCGCTTTTTTCATAACAAAACACACTACGAGGTGTACCATTTTTACCCGAGTCGCTAATTTTTGCCGTAAAGTGCTAAGCCGCGAAGAGAGCATGGCGAACGATGCTATTGCACAGCCACACATGTCGGTTATTCCGCGTGAGCAGCACACTATTTCCCGCAAAGATATCAGTGAAAATGCCCTCAAGGTGCTCTATCGTCTGAATAAAGCGGGCTACGAGGCCTATCTCGTGGGCGGTGGAGTGCGTGATTTACTGCTGGGCAAAAAACCCAAAGATTTCGACGTGACGACCAGCGCCACGCCTGAGCAGGTGCGCAAATTATTCCGCAACTGCCGTCTCGTTGGCCGTCGTTTCCGTCTGGCTCACGTCATGTTTGGGCCGGAAATTATCGAAGTGGCGACCTTCCGCGGCCACCACGAAGCGGGCGCGTCCGATCGCACCACGTCGCAACGCGGTCAGAACGGTATGCTGCTGCGCGACAATATCTTCGGCTCTATTGAAGAAGATGCCCAGCGTCGCGACTTCACCATCAACAGCCTGTATTACAGCGTGGCGGATTTCACCGTGCGCGACTACGTCGGCGGCATGCAGGACCTGAAAGAGGGTCTGATTCGCCTGATCGGCACGCCGGAAACGCGCTACCGTGAAGATCCCGTGCGCATGCTGCGCGCCGTGCGTTTCGCCGCCAAGCTCAATATGCGCATCAGCCCGGAAACGGCAGAGCCTATTCCTCGTCTGGCGACGCTGATCAACGACGTGCCGCCTGCCCGCCTGTTTGAAGAGGCGCTGAAGCTGCTGCAGGCCGGTCACGGCTTTGAAACCTATAACCTGCTGCGCGAATACAACCTGTTCCAGCCGCTGTTCCCGACCATTACCCGCTACTTCACCGAAAACGGTGACAGCCCAATGGAGCGGATGATTGCACAGGTGCTGAAAAACACCGACACCCGCATTCGCAACGACATGCGCGTGAACCCGGCGTTCCTGTTTGCGGCGATGTTCTGGTATCCGCTGCTGGAAACGGCACAGCGCATTACCCAGGAGAGCGGGCTCGCCTATTACGATGCCTTCGCCCTGGCCGCCAACGACGTGCTGGACGAAGGGTGCCGCACGCTCGCTATTCCGAAACGTATTACCACCCTGGTGCGCGATATCTGGCAGCTTCAGCTGCGCATGTCCCGTCGTCAGGGTAAACGCGCCTGGAAGCTGATGGAGCATCCTAAGTTCCGCGCCGCGTTCGATCTGCTCTCGCTGCGTGCTGAAATCGAACGCAATCAGGAGCTGCAGCGCCTGGCGCAGTGGTGGGCCGAATTCCAGGTCTCCGCCCCGCCGGAGCAAAAAGATATGCTTACCGGGCTGGATGAAGAGCCGGAACCGCGTCGCCGCCATCGTCGTCCGCGCAAACGCGCGCCGCGTCGTGAAGGGACAGCATGACCCTCGCGTATATCGCCATCGGCAGTAATTTAGCCTCCCCGCTGGAGCAGGTGAATGCTGCCGTACAGGCGCTGGGCGAGATCCCACAGAGCCAGATCGTGGCAGTCTCCTCGTTCTATCGCACGCCGCCGCTGGGCCCGCAGGATCAGCCCGATTATCTCAATGCCGCCGTGGTGCTGGAAACGGCCCTCGGTGCCGAAACGCTGCTGGACCACACCCAGCGCATCGAACTGCAGCAGGGCCGCGTGCGCAAAGCCGAGCGCTGGGGACCGCGCACGCTGGACCTCGACATCATGCTGTTTGGTCACGAGACCATCAACACTGAGCGTCTTACCGTTCCGCATTACGACATGAAAAATCGCGGGTTTATGCTCTGGCCGCTCTTTGAAGTCGCCCCCGATCTCACCTTCCCGGATGGCCTCCCGCTTCGGTCCATTCTGGACAGCCTCAATGCGGAAAGACCCGCCCGCTGGTGATCGGGCTCCCCTGCCGATTAGCCTCAGAATAATTGTGGCTAATCGATTACCTAAAATCATTGTTCCCTCGAATGTTACTGTTAGAATGCGCAAAGATTCGCTTTTGGGCTCTCAGGAAACAGTATGAAACCAACCACCATCTCCTTACTGCAGAAATGCAAACAGGAAAAAAAACGCTTCGCCACCATCACCGCGTATGACTACAGCTTCGCCAAACTGTTTGCCGAAGAGGGTATCAACGTCATGCTGGTGGGAGATTCGTTAGGGATGACGGTACAAGGACATGATTCCACCCTGCCGGTCACGGTTGAGGATATCGCTTACCATACCAGCGCCGTGCGTCGGGGTGCCCCGGCCTGCCTGCTGCTCTCCGATCTGCCGTTTATGGCCTACGCCACGCCGGAGCAGGCGTTCGAAAACGCGGCGACGGTGATGCGTGCCGGTGCCAATATGGTCAAAATTGAAGGTGGCGCCTGGCTGGTGGAGACGGTGAAAATGCTCACCGAACGCGCCGTGCCGGTGTGCGGCCATTTGGGCCTGACGCCGCAGTCCGTCAACATCTTTGGCGGATATAAAGTGCAGGGCCGCGGTGACGCCGCTCAGACGCTGTTTGATGATGCCCTGGCGCTGGAAGCCGCGGGTGCCCAGCTGCTGGTGCTGGAGTGCGTGCCGGTTGAGCTGGCGAAGCGTATCACCGACGCGCTGTCCATTCCGGTGATTGGTATTGGCGCGGGCAACGTGACCGACGGTCAGATTCTGGTGATGCACGACGCCTTTGGCATCACCGGCGGGCATATTCCGAAGTTTGCCAAAAATTTCCTCAGCGAAGCGGGCGACATGCGCGCCGCGGTCAGGCAGTATATTGCCGACGTTGAATCCGGTGTTTACCCGGGTGAAGAACACAGTTTCCATTAAGGAGTCTCGTTGTGCTAATCATTGAAACCCTGCCGCTGCTTCGCCAGCACATCCGCCGCGCGCGTCAGGAAGGTAAACGTATCGCACTGGTCCCGACCATGGGCAACCTGCATGACGGCCACATGAAGCTGGTCGACGAAGCCAGAGCCCGTGCAGATATCGTGGTGGTCAGTATCTTCGTTAACCCCATGCAGTTTGACCGCGCCGACGATCTGGCACGCTACCCGCGCACCCTGCAGGAAGACTGCGAGAAGCTCAAAAAACGCCATGCGGATATTGTCTTCTCTCCGGCGCCGTCGGACGTGTACCCTCAGGGTACCGATGAGGCCACTTACGTTGACGTGCCGGGCATTTCCACCATGCTCGAAGGCGCCAGCCGGCCGGGCCATTTTCGCGGCGTGTCGACCATCGTCAGCAAGCTGTTCAACCTGGTACAGCCGGACGTGGCCTGTTTTGGTGAGAAAGATTTCCAGCAGCTGGCGCTGATCCGCAAAATGGTTGCGGATATGGGTTACGATATCGAGATTGTGGGCGTACCGATTGTGCGCGCCAAAGACGGTCTGGCGCTCAGCTCGCGAAATGGCTACCTGACCGCCGACCAGCGTAAAATCGCCCCGGGCTTAAGCAAGGTCATGAACACCATGGCGGAGCAGCTTCTGGCAAAAGAGCTGGCGGCAGAAGAGATTATCGCCCTCGCTGAACAGGCGCTGAATGATAAAGGCTTCCGCGCTGATGATATTCAAATTCGCGACGCCGACACGCTTCTGGAGCTTACGCAGACCAGCAAACGTGCGGTCATTCTGGTGGCGGCATGGCTTGGTCAGGCCCGCCTAATCGACAATAAAGTGGTTGAACTGGCGTAGGTTCTCCTGGCCGGAAGATAAAAGGTAAACGTAATGATTCGCAAAATGCTGCAAGGTAAGCTTCACCGTGTGAAAGTCACCCAGGCCGACCTGCACTATGAAGGCTCCTGCGCCATCGACCAGGATTTCCTCGACGCGGCGGGTATTCTTGAAAACGAAGCCATTGATATCTGGAACGTCAACAACGGCAAACGTTTCTCCACCTATGCCATTGCCGCCGAGCGCGGGTCCAAAATCATCTCCGTCAACGGCGCGGCAGCGCACTGCGCGGACGTGGGCGATATCGTGATCATCGCCAGCTTCGTGATGATGTCTGACGAAGAGGCGCGTCGCTGGCAGCCAAAAGTCGCCTACTTTGAAGGCGACAATGAGATGAAGCGCACCGCGAAGGCGATTCCGGTTCAGGTCGCCTAAGCGCTACCCCTGCGGCTGATTGCTGATCAGCCGCGACATCGTCTCCAGCGAATCCGTTCTAAGAATATACAGACGCTTCAATAAGAACGGATTATCCCCCGGCTTAACCTTCCCTCGTACCGTCGTCACCGCCAGATGGAACCCGGCGTCATTCGCGGCTTTGATCGCCTTATCGTCGTAACCGCCGAACGGATAAGAGAGGTAAAGCACGTGCGGGTTAAACTGCGCCAGATCCCGTCGTGAGCGCTTAAAATCAAACAGAATATTGTGATAGCTGCGGCTCAGTAAAATGGGCTGATGGTTGTCGTCAACGCGATGCAGGAAGTGCGTGTGGGACTGATAGTCGAACACGTCATGCATCTGCTCCAGCTCCGACACGCTCATAAACTGCAGGAATTTTGGCGCCCACTTTTGCGGGTGGCGCTTGATGCGCGACGAGATAATAAACGCCGTGGCCTTAAAGCCATACGCTTTGAGGATCGGATAAGCGTAGCGGTTAACGGACTTCAGGCCATCGTCGAAGGTAATCACCACCGATTTCGCCGGCAGGTTCATCTTGTTGCGTACGTACCCTTCCAGCTGGTACATCGTCAGTGTGGTGTAGCCCTGGTCGCGCAGCCAGGTCATCTGGTTGCTGAACGCACGCACGCTGGTCGTCGTGGAGGTATGGCGAAAACGGGTGTTCTCTTCGTCACGCAGGATATGGTGATAGGTAATCACCGGAATGCCGTTGTCTTCCTGCGCGTCCAGGCTGCTGATCCAGGCCAGGCGGTTGCCGATGCGGATCTGGAACCAGGTCTGATTCAAACGGTCTTTGAGTTTGTTCAGGATCGGATAGCGTAGATTGGCGCTTAGGGTGCCGAAGGGGGCACTGCCGTTGTTCGGGGCGTTATAAACGGGCGTGTCTTTCCACGTTATCAGGTTTTGATTGCTCAGCGGTTTATTCAAATCCCCCAGGCCATCCTCAACGCGCTGTTTGCCCTGCACCGGCTCCAGGTGGCCTTTGTCGATAAAGCCCGAGCCGAAGCCGAAGCGAAATTCATAATAGTCCGCCGCCGCAGGCACCACGGCGAGGATCTGCCCTGCCCGCACGTTGCCGACGTTAATAACGCTATTGCCGACCTGGGCCCAAATCGCCGCATCTTCGGTGGTTTGCATATATTGAGCAGGCAATCTTTGCTGACTTAATAAACTGGCAAAAGACGTGCCGGACACGAACATCAAAAACAGGAAAACAATACGCGTGAACATGAGGTTCTTATTCGAAGCGGAAATACTTATGTCATTGTAGCAAAAGCGACATCAATACCAACGTTTAATTCTTATACAGGTCATGGAGCAGGACGAAGGGCGGATTTTTTTGCTGCTGATGCCATAAGCTGCTGACGTCCGGAGCACCCTGCCCGACGATAGCGTTACGGAACGCCGCGCTGGTTAATATTTCGCGCTGGGGATACATCATTTCAAGTAATGGAAAGCTAATACCGGAGATCACCTCGCAGCAGTCGTGCTTGTGGCTCAGCAGGGCCGCAGCACGGTAAGGCGCCGCGCCGGATTTATCGGTAAGAAAAATGACGCCCTCTCCGGAGTCGGTTTCGTGCAGGGCATCGCACATCATCCGGCCCAGCATGTTGGTGCTTAAGCCGCGCCAGTAGTTGACGGCACGACACTGTGGCAGCGGACCAAACCTGGCTTCCAGCTTCAGCAACATGTCCTGCGCCCGTTCATCGTGGCAGGTGATAACCCATCCCAGCATAACTCTCTCCTTAGCAGGCAAGTAGTTTAGCGGAGTGAAGGTTAGCTTTCGGTGATAGCTGTCAAAGAAAGCGCCCGGCAAACAGCACGTTGCCGGGCAACAGATTAGCTGCGCAGACCGCGCCCGCGCTGGATCAGATACCAGCACAGCAGGTAGAAGGCAATGATGAACACCACCAGCACCGCCACCGTGGTAAACAGCGGCACGTCGGTGATCCCAAGGAAGCCAAAGCGGAAGCCGCTGATCATATAAACAATCGGGTTCAGGTGCGACAGCGCCTGCCAGAAAGGCGGCAGCAGCGTCAGGGAGTAGAACACTCCACCGAGATAGGTCAGCGGCGTCAGGACGAAGGTCGGGATCAGGCTAATGTCGTCAAACGTTTTGGCGAACACGGCGTTCAGCAGACCGGCCAGCGAGAACAGAATTGCCGTCAGGAGCAGCGTCAGCGCGACAAACAGCCACGAGTGGACCTGGAACGGCACGAAGAACAGCGAAATCGCCGTGACCAGGATCCCCACGCACAGCCCGCGCGCCACGCCGCCACCGACGTAGCCCGCGATAATGACGTGCGTCGGCACGGGCGCGACCAGCAGCTCTTCGATATTGCGCTGGAACTTGGCGCTAAAGAACGACGACGCCACGTTCGCATAGGCGTTGGTGATCACCGCCATCATGATCAGCCCCGGGACGATAAACTGCATATAGGTAAAGCCGTGCATCTCACCAATCCGGGAGCCAATCAGGTTACCGAAGATGATGAAATAGAGCGTCATGGTGATCACCGGCGGCACCAGGGTTTGCACCCAGATACGCATAAAGCGGTTAATCTCTTTCGCCCAGATACTTTTCAGCGCGACCCAGTAAAGATGCGTCATGCCTTGTCTCCTTGTTTATCCTGCACCAGAGAGACAAACAGCTCTTCCAGTCGGTTCGCTTTGTTACGCATACTCAAGACCTGAATCCCCTGCGCGCTCAGCTGCGAGAACACGCTGTTAATCCCCTGCTCGCGCAGCACTTCAACTTCCAGCGTTGAGGTGTCGACGAGACGGTACTGATATCCTTCGAGCTTCGGTAGCGGGCTTTTTGCCGCCAGATCGAGAATAAACGTTTCGGATTTCAGCTTGGAGAGCAGGTTCTTCATCGAGGTGTTTTCCACCAGCTCGCCGTGCTGAATGATGCCGATGTTGCGGCACAGCATTTCGGCCTCTTCCAGATAGTGGGTGGTCAGAATAATGGTGGTGCCTTTGTCGTTGAGATCTTTCAGGAAGCCCCACATGGAGCGGCGCAGCTCAATGTCTACGCCCGCCGTCGGCTCATCGAGAATCAGCAGCTTTGGCTCGTGCATCAGCGCGCGGGCAATCATCAGGCGGCGCTTCATCCCGCCGGACAACATCCGCGCGCGTTCGTTACGCTTTTCCCACAGATCGAGCTGCTTCAGGTATTTTTCGCTGCGCTCCAGCGCCTCTTTGCGCTCAACGCCGTAATAGCCCGCCTGGTTAACGACGATTTGCTGCACCGTCTCGAACGGGTTGAAGTTGAACTCCTGCGGTACCAGCCCCAGCTGGCGCTTGGCGTTAACCACATCTTTTTGCAGATCGTAGCCGAACACGCTGACGCGGCCGGAGGTTTTGTTCACCAGCGAGCTGATGATCCCGATGGTGGTGGATTTCCCCGCCCCGTTCGGCCCCAGAAGCGCGTAAAAATCCCCGGCTTCTACTTTCAGATCTATTCCGCGCAGCGCCTGAACGCCACCCGAATAGGTTTTTTTAAGCTGCTCAAGCTCCAGTGCAATTGCCATGAATTTAACTTACCTTCAGTTCTGACACACGTTGTGTGGTTTCATTAAAAGTCGGGTTACCCTATAGTAGCGCAACGCAATTACTTGGCTACAGGTCGCTAACCTCCATGAACGACATAGATACACTCATTAGCAACAATGCACTATGGTCAAAAATGCTGGTGGAGGAAGACCCCGGATTTTTTGGAAAACTGGCGCAGGCACAGAACCCGCGCTTTCTCTGGATTGGCTGTTCCGACAGCCGCGTGCCCGCCGAACGTCTGACCGGTCTTGAGCCTGGCGAGCTGTTTGTTCACCGTAATGTCGCCAACCTGGTGATTCACACCGATCTCAACTGTCTTTCTGTGGTTCAGTATGCCGTTGACGTTCTGGAAGTCGAGCACATCATCATTTGTGGCCACTACGGCTGCGGCGGCGTGCAGGCGGCGGTAGAAAACCCGGAGCTTGGGTTGATTGATAACTGGCTGCTGCACATCCGCGATATCTGGTTCAAACATAGCTCACTGCTGGGTGAAATGCCGCAGGAGCGCCGCATGGACACCCTGTGCGAGCTTAACGTGATGGAACAGGTGTATAACCTTGGGCATTCGACCATCATGCAGTCAGCGTGGAAACGCGGGCAGAAGGTTTCGATCCACGGCTGGGCGTACGGCATTCACGACGGTCTGCTGCGCAATCTGGAAGTCACCGCCACCAACCGCGAGACGCTGGAGCAGCGTTACCGTTCAGGGATTGCCAACCTCAAGCTTAAGCATGTGAACCACAAATAAACAAAGCCGGGTGGCGGCTGCGCCTTACCCGGCCTACATTTTCGCACTCGCAGGCCCGGTAAGCGCAGCGCCACCGGGCAAAAGCGCTACTCGTCGAGAATCACAACCTTGCCCACATACGGCAAATGGCGATAACGCTGCGCGTAGTCGATACCGTAACCCACCACGAATTCGTCCGGAATCGAGAAGCCGACGAACTCAACCGGCACCTGTACTTCACGGCGCTCAGGTTTATCCAGCAGCGTACAAATCGCCAGCGATTTCGGCTCGCGCAGGCTGAGGATCTCGCGCACTTTAGAGAGCGTGTTGCCGGAGTCGATAATGTCCTCAACGATCAACACATCTTTGCCACGAATATCTTCATCCAGATCTTTCAGGATTTTCACATCACGGGTGGTGGACATGCCGCTGCCGTAGCTGGAGGCGGTCATAAAATCGACCTCATGGGGCACATGCACTTCACGGCACAGGTCGGCCATGAACATGAAAGAGCCGCGCAGCAGACCAACCAGCACCATTTCGCTGCCGCTGTCCTTGTAATGTTCGGTGATTTGACGACCCAGTTCGGCGATACGCGCTTTGATCTCGGCTTCCGGGATCATCACTTCAACAGTATGTTTCATATTACTAACCAAATGATTTTAATGAAAATCTCTCAATACGGATGAGTTAATATCCAGCACTGATACGCAAGCCAGCTATTATATCAGCAAATGGATAACCCTGGCGTATGAGTTATAAAAAGCAAATATTGTGATTCCGATCACACTTGTTAATACCTATAATTAGTTGCTAGCAAATTATTAACAAAAACTGACGAGTACACTTTCTATGGCTGAAACACACTCTAAACAGCCGCGTCTACTGGTGACACTAACAGCGTTATTCGCCGCCTTCTGCGGCCTGTACCTGTTAATCGGTGGCGTCTGGCTTGTCGCGATCGGCGGCTCCTGGTACTACCCGATTGCGGGCCTGGTTATGCTTGGCGTAACCGTCCTGCTCTGGCGTAGAAAACAATCTGCACTGTGGCTGTATGCCGCACTCCTCCTTGCCACCATGATCTGGGGCGTCTGGGAAGTCGGCTTTGACTTCTGGGCACTGACGCCGCGCAGCGATATCCTGGTCTTCTTCGGTATCTGGCTGATCCTGCCGTTCGTCTGGCGTCGCCTGATCGTGCCGTCCAGCGGTGCCGTTGCGGCGCTGGTGGTGGCCCTGCTGATCAGCGGCGGTATCCTCACCTGGGCAGGCTTTAACGACCCGCAGGAAATTCACGGCACGCTGAACACCGAATCGACGCCAGCTGCGGCTATCTCGCAGGTTGCTGACGGCGACTGGCCGGCCTATGGTCGTAACCAGGAAGGTCAACGCTATTCCCCGCTGAAGCAGATTAACGCGGACAACGTTAAGAACCTGAAGGAAGCCTGGGTATTCCGTACCGGCGACCTGAAGATGCCGAACGATCCGGGTGAACTGACCAACGAAGTGACCCCGATTAAGGTCGGCAATATGCTTTATCTGTGTACAGCGCACCAGCGTCTGTTCGCGCTCGACGCGGCCACCGGTAAAGAGAAATGGCACTTCGATCCGCAGCTGAACTCCAACCCGTCGTTCCAGCACGTGACCTGCCGCGGCGTCTCTTACCACGAAGCGCGCGCCGATAATGCGAGCCCGGAAGTGGTTGCCGACTGTCCGCGCCGCATCATGCTGCCGGTGAACGATGGTCGTCTGTTCGCCATCAATGCCGAAACGGGCAAGCTGTGCGAAACCTTTGCCAACAAAGGTATCCTGAACCTGCAGACCAACATGCCGGACACCACGCCGGGTCTGTATGAGCCAACCTCACCGCCAATCATCACCGATAAAACCATCGTGATTGCCGGTTCGGTAACGGATAACTTCTCCACGCGCGAAACCTCTGGCGTCATCCGCGGCTTCGACGTGAACACCGGTAAACTGCTGTGGGCCTTCGACCCGGGTGCGAAAGATCCGAACGCGATCCCGTCAGACGAGCACACCTTTACCTTCAACTCGCCAAACTCCTGGGCGCCTGCGGCGTATGACGCGAAGCTGGACCTGGTCTACCTGCCGATGGGCGTCACCACGCCAGATATCTGGGGCGGTAACCGCACGCCGGAGCAGGAACGCTATGCAAGCGCCATCGTGGCGCTGAACGCGACCACCGGCAAGCTGGCGTGGAGCTACCAGACCGTACACCACGATCTGTGGGATATGGATATGCCGTCCCAGCCAACGCTGGCGGACATTACCGTTGACGGCAAAACCGTTCCGGTGATTTACGCTCCGGCGAAAACCGGCAACATCTTCGTGCTGGATCGCAGCAACGGCAAGCTGGTTGTGCCTGCACCGGAAAAACCGGTCCCGCAGGGCGCGGCGAAAGGCGACTACGTCTCTAAAACGCAGCCGTTCTCTGACCTGAGCTTCCGTCCGAAGAAAGACCTCAGCGGGGCAGACATGTGGGGTGCCACCATGTTTGACCAGCTGGTGTGCCGCGTGATGTTCCATCAGCTGCGCTATGAGGGCATCTTCACGCCGCCTTCCGAGCAGGGCACGCTGGTCTTCCCGGGGAACCTGGGGATGTTCGAGTGGGGCGGTATCTCCGTTGATCCTAACCGTCAGGTGGCAATCGCCAACCCAATGGCGCTGCCGTTCGTTTCCCGCCTGATCCCACGCGGTCCGGGCAACCCGATGGAGCCGCCAAAAGACGCGAAAGGAACCGGCACCGAAGCCGGCATCCAGCCGCAGTACGGCGTACCGTTCGGCGTAACGCTGAACCCGTTCCTGTCGCCGTTTGGCCTGCCGTGTAAACAGCCTGCCTGGGGTTATATCTCCGGTCTGGATCTGAAAACTAACCAGATCGTGTGGAAAAAACGTATTGGCACACCACAGGACAGCATGCCGTTCCCGATGCCGGTTCCGGTGCCGTTCAATATGGGTATGCCAATGCTGGGTGGCCCAATCTCCACCGCCGGTAACGTGCTGTTCATCGCGGCAACCGCAGATAACTACCTGCGCGCGTACAACATGACCAACGGTGAAAAACTGTGGCAAGGCCGTCTGCCAGCGGGTGGACAAGCTACCCCGATGACCTATGAAGTGAATGGCAAGCAGTACGTTGTCATCTCTGCGGGCGGTCACGGTTCGTTTGGCACGAAGATGGGCGACTATATCGTCGCGTATGCGCTGCCTGACGAAAACAAGTAACTGAAAAAGCCGGGTGGCGGCTACGCCTTACCCGGCCTACGGAAAGATGCAAAACGGCAACCTCGGTTGCCGTTTTTATGTTTGTTCCCTCTCCCCGTGGGCTGAGAAATCCCCAGTAATTTTCAAACCTAAAGCAATGTATGTGCCATCAGGGTTATGAATGCCTTACAGCGATGCCCCGGTCCGGCTGTAAATCGCCGAAGCGTTTCCGGAAGGCCGGGGCGAGGCGCAGGGATGCGCCGAGAGGGCGTGGCCTGCAGGGATGCAGGCTCATGCCCGA